>DDIP01000388.1:8844-15013 GCA_002338605.1 Proteobacteria bacterium UBA1847
TCGCGACCGTGAGAATGGCTGGGTTTTCGGCGTCTGCGCCGGCCTCGCCGACCGATTCAACTTTCGGGTTTGTACGGTGAGGGTGATTGCGATAATTTCACTCCTGCTGTTCTTTTGGTTAACCGTTGCTTTGTACCTCGGTGCGACGCTGCTAATCCGTGAGAAGCCACTGGTTTATTCCGGTCGTCAGTCAGAATATGACTTCTGGGAACGTTATCGCCGTGACTACAGGAGGCATTCGTGAATACGATGAGTGCGGGAGTCGCAGGACGTTTTTACCGGGATGCGGATCGCGCGATTCTGGGGGGTGTTTGCGCCGGACTGGCGCGCTACCTGGGCTTCAATCTGAAGGCTACACGGATCCTGGCGTTCATAGCCTTCCTGATGTTCATGCCGTTCGTGGTTGTTGCCTACCTTGTGGTTGTAGTCCTGGTTCCTGCAGAGTCGAGCGGTGAAACTATCGTCAGAACACGGCGCCGCCGTTCGCGCATTTGCGGCAGGCGACGGAAGAAAGAGGTGATCGAGGACGATACGATGGGCGAATCACCAGCGAAGTCATCGCTTGCCGAAGAAATTGATCAGCGCTGCAGGTCGATGGACGAGCGCCTCAGGATTCTCGAGAAACACGTCACGTCGAAGCGCTTTCAGCTTGAGCAGGAGTTGAGCAGGCTGTGATGGCAGGAATTAGATAAGGGATGCGTCTATGAGCACTATGTTTTATGTCGTCTGTATTGTTGCTGTGGTATTCGCCGCGGACAGTTATCAAAAGTACTTAAAAATGAAACACGAAAAATCAAAAAATGATCCGGAAATCGAAGAATCGTTGAAGAAAATTGAGGTTCTGGAAGAGCGGATCCGGGTACTGGAGCGCATTGTCACTGAGAGCAAGCACGATCTCGGTCGAGAAATCGATAACCTGTAGGCAAGAAAACGCCCGTCATGAGACGGGCGCCTTCACGAGCCTGATTTCGAGCGCTAATCGGCCTTTGCTTTGTACGCTCGAATTTCAACATTGAACTGCTCTACGGTCCGCGTCTGCTCGTCAACGGCCGCATTGTATTTCTTATCGAACATGGCCTTGCGCTGTTGCTTGCCCTCTTCGTCGTCATCGGCAAGCGCCTGCATAGCGACAACTTCCTCCGCTTCGATGCATGACAGGTAGGCCGCCATGTCCTCCTGGTACTTCGAAATCACTTTTACACCGGCGAGCATTTCATCTTTGGTCGCAGTGGAGCCGTTGGGCAGGTTCTTTGGCGATGGCGGATAGTCACAGGCGATTGCATTGGAAGCGAGCAACAGGAAGGCGGCGGAAATGCATACTTTTATTATCTTGGTCATAGAGTCAACTTCTGTTCGGACCGGCGCAAAGCAATCCGGCATGTTTGAGGATTTGCGGTAATTTAATCATGTTGCCGCGCCAGTGTGAAGTCAGCCGAATAGCGCTCGATAGGAGTCCGTGCCATCTGCCTGGGCGCGTAGCAGTTCCAGGTAGTTGTCGGAACTCATGGGGTCCCCAAAAAGGTGCCCCTGGACATAGGTACAGCCGAGCTTCTGCAGGAATACGAGTTGCGCCTCGCTCTCGACCCCTTCGGCAACGACATCCATATTCATATTTCTGCCCATCTGGATAATCGTATCGACGATGGTTGCATCATCGGGATTGGTAACCACATCCCGGACGAACGATTGATCTACCTTCAGAGTACTGATGGGAAATTGCTGCAAGGCACTCAGAGACGAATAACCGGTTCCAAAATCGTCAATGGCAAGATGCAATCCCAAAGCATAGAGCTGGTCGAGCATCTTGATTGTCCGCTCCGGATTCTCCATCAATGTCGTTTCGGTGATTTCGAGTTCCAGTGATGTCGGCGACACTTCGTGGCTACGGAGAATTGAACTGATACGATTGATGAAGTTCTTTTGCCGGAGCTGCTTGAGCGATAGATTAACTGAAACCCGCCCAGGCGACGACACAGACATTTGCCACAGGCGAAAGTCTTCGCACACTTTATCGAGAACCCATTCACCGATTTCGATTATCAGGTTTGTCTCTTCGGCAATTGGAATAAAGTCCGCTGGCAGGATAAGCCCCCGGTCTGGCAGCTCCCATCGAACCAGTGCCTCCGCGCCAAAAACTTCGCCGGTTTCCAGGTTGTATTTGGGTTGATAGTGAACCAGGAGCTCATCACGCTCAAAGGCACGTTTTAGCTTGCTTTTGGTCATCAGGCGCTCAACAGAGGCCTCATTCATCTTCGGCGCGTAATACGAGTAGACGTTGCCGCCCGATTTCTTGGAGTGGTACAGCGCAGCGTCGGCGTTACGGATCAGGTCAATAACGTTGGGCGCGTCTTTAGGGTAGTAGGCAATGCCCAGGCTTGCCGTCATGAAGACTTCGTTGCCTTGCACGAAGAACGGATCGGCAAGGCGATCGAGCAATTTTTGCGCGAGGGCGGCGGTTCGATCTTTTCCAAGCTCGTCCGGCGGCATGTCATCGATGATCACGGCAAATTCATCACCGGCAAGGCGCCCGATTACCGAATTGACCGGCAACGCAGCGGCCAGTCGTTCAGCAACCGTTTCAAGAGTTGTGTCGCCGGCCAGATGACCGAACGTATCGTTGATTTCCTTGAAGTAGTCGATGTCAACGTAAAACAGGCAGAGCGACTTACCTGATCGCCTGGCTCGTGCGATTCCACGTTGCAAAAGATGTTGAAACTGCATTCGATTCGGGATCTTTGTCAGTGGGTCGATCCTGGCAAGATAACGAATACGTTTTTCCGCACGGCGACGCTCAGTAATGTTCTGCGCGGCATAAATTCGGCGTGCAGATGTACCGTCGGTCGAATCGACGATAGAGCACGTGTAGGACACGGGAATCGATTCGCCGAATTTGCTTTCGAATATTGCTTCTTTGGGTAGCCCGGACGGTGAGTCGGTGGCAAGCGATGGTCCCTTCGTTGTGTTGACCACGAAGTCAATGCTGACGTTGAAAAGTTCCTCTTCTTCATAACCCAGAAGCTGCGTCGTCGCGGCATTGATTCGTGTAATCGTGCCATCGCCGCTGGTGACAATAATGGCTTCGTTCATACCCGAAAGGATACTGTCGACGTAGTCTCGCGAATGCGTTGTTTTTCGAAGTCGATAGCGCATGTCGTTGAAAACAGAAGCCAGATCGCCAAGCTCGTCTTTGCGAGAAACCAACAAGGGTTCGCCGAAGTCGGCGTCGCGCAATTTTTCTGCCTGGATCTTGAGCTCTCTTATGCGCCTTGTCTGGTTTCTGACGACCAGGTAGATAACGCCACCGCACAGCAACAAAGCAGCGAGCGTTCCGGCGCCAGCCCACAGGTAGCTGACGCGTCGGCTTTCCTGTTGTTTGTCACGAAGCGCCGCGGCGAATCGCCGGGATTCGGCACGCAGGCCGGAAACGTCAAAGGCAGCAGATAGTTGACCCACCTCCGTTCCTTCGATCACCAGTGGCATGCCAGTCACGAGGCGCTCTTCAAACCAACGGGTTTCGAGCGGGTTGCCACTCATTGCAGTGTTTCCGGCAACGTGCGACCGACCGGATACTGTTACGAGCCGAATGCCGGTCAGTGTCTTGTTGTCAATCAGCGCGGCATTCAACGCGCGCTCAATATTGGCAGGCTGGTCGCTTTCAATAACCCGGCTGATACCCATTGCGGCAACAGCAAGTTGCGCGCGTGCGACCAGTTCGAATTCCGCCTGTAAGATCTGGTCGAACTCGCTTGAACCGGTCTCGACAATTTCATTGGCAAGCCATCGGTACTGGCCGTCAAACACAGTCAGCATGATGCCCGACGCAGCGATACCTATCGCTATGGCGAGCAGGAGCAGGCGAGGTGATTTCTTGCCGATCATTCTCGATATTATTATTCGGCCGGAATGAGTGCTCTAGTGTATCACCGGGAATACTGAGAAATATTTTTTTTCCTGTTTGTTAAACAATACCACCTAATTCTCGCGTTTCTCTTTAAATTCAAGGGGTTTCGCTTGACCCGTGGTTTTCATGGCCCCCTCGACGACAGCGCCCTCGGCGACCGCAATCGCCTCGGCGCTGACCGTGCCCGAAATCCGCGCAGTATTGGTGATTTCGACTTTGCCTTCGGCCGTAATGTCACCTTCGATTTGCCCCGCCACAATCACGTTGTTGGCGCGGATACTCCCTTGCCAGAAGCCGTTTCGCGCAAGCGTGACCGTACCGTTGATATCGCAGTCACCTGCGACCTCGCCGTTAACGATAAAATCGCCGTCGCCTGTTATTTCGCCGCTGATTTTGCAGCCTTCGTTTATGAGCGTTGCTTTGCCCGATGATTGGTCGCGCATCCGTCTGAGTGGTGATTCGTTCATGCCGTTGGGGCTCCGCCTTGAGGAGAATGTCAGTCTGGCGAATATACCCTATTTGGTTTTTTTCTCGCGATATCCGTAACCAATTGATTCGATTTTTACGAGAACGCCGCCCTCAAAAATGAGTCGTCGCATGAACTTGCGTGGACCGAAATTATAGACGTACTCGGTCACTGCGACCTCCTCGACGAGCTGGACATGCCCGGGAAAGCGCTCAATGCTGACGCCGTTACCATAGACACGTCGAACAGGCAGCTGGACGCCGCGAACGACAACGCCAAGTTGTCGCACCGTCGTCGGCTCTCCACAGGCATTGCGAACCTGTTGTTCGTGCATGTCCTTGATGACGATCTTTTGCCCACAGCGAAACGCAAGTGCCGATTGGCTGTGCAGCAACAAAAGCAGCGCAATTGCACTTGTTGTCAGTCGATATCGTTGTGCAGGATTCTTACGCATGGCTCGCATTCAGAGTGTAGATTAACTGACACGAACGAGGTTGCCACGCCCGACCTGCGCTAAGTAGCGCGTGGTCAGGGTTGTTATGGTAAAACTGCACGCGACAAAAGCTAATTCTCCAGGATGGTCATTTGAAGCAGGGATTCGACAAACGCCTGAAAGCCGTTGCTGATGCCGGTGACCTTTTGGCTGGCGGACTGAAGGGCATCGAGAAAGAATCGCTTCGAGTGACGTCGAACGGCGATCTTTCGATGCGGGATCACCCTATCGGACTGGGTTCGGCACTGACGAACCGATACATCACGACCGATTTTTCCGAGGCTCTGCTTGAGTTCGTGACCCCGGCGTTTGGCACGACCTGGGAAGCCTTGCAATGCATTTGCAATATTCACCAGTACACCTATTCGAAACTCGGTGATGAGATGCTGTGGCCGGCCAGCATGCCATGCCGAATACCGGCAGATGAGGATATTCCGCTTGCCCGCTACGGCCGATCCAACGTCGGACGGATGAAGACGATCTATCGCAGGGGACTCGGCTATCGATATGGTCGTCAAATGCAAACGATCGCCGGCGTACATTTCAACTATTCGATACCCGCCCCATTCTGGGCGGAATACCGGGAAATCGTTGGTGAGAAAGCCGACGCGGACGATTTTCGCTCCGAACAATATCTTGGACTGATTCGCAATTTCAAACGATTTGGCTGGCTTGTACTGTATTTATTCGGTGCCTCGCCAGCACTCTGCAAATCATTCGCAGGTGGTAATGTTTCCTCAATGCCGTCACTCAACAAGGAAACCTACTACGAGCCGTTTGGTACGTCCCTTCGAATGAGTGACCTCGGCTACAGCAACAAGAATCAGTCGCGTATCAATATCTCGCTAAACAGCCTCGAGGAATACGTTCGGGATCTCAGCAGGGCAATCGCAACGCCGGAGCCGGACTACGAGAAGATCGGTGTCAAGGTTGATGGGCGCTATCGGCAACTGAACGCCAACCTTCTGCAAATCGAGAATGAATACTATTCTTCTGTACGACCGAAGCGCGTAGCAATGTCCGGTGAGCGTCCGACGGCCGCCCTGCGTCGCGGCGGCATAGAGTACGTTGAAGTCCGATCATTGGACATCAACGTCTTCGATCCCTGCGGTATCAACCAGAATACAATGCGCTTCATGGAAGCTATGCTGATTTACTGCATGCTTGCCGACAGCCCGAAACTTGATGTTTCGGATCTCGACGAGCTGGCTCGCAATCAGATTGAAGCAGCCAAGCACGGCCGGGACCCGGATTTTCGTTTACTGCGAAAGGGCAAGCCGGTTTCCATTCAAGACTGGGGAAGCGAGAT
>DDIP01000386.1 GCA_002338605.1 Proteobacteria bacterium UBA1847
CCTCACCCATGCGTCCATCAAGCCATTACCGGGGCCCGTATCAAATCCCGATATCGCGGTGTCATCGGCCGGCAGAATGGTGATATTCGCGATTCCGCCAATGTTTACAACCGCACGGTCGACTTCCGGCGAACGAAACATCCACTCATGAAACGGCGGGACCAGCGGTGCTCCCTGGCCACCCGCTGCAATGTCGGCCTGGCGAAAATTCGCGACTGTTGTGATGTTGGTGCCGCCGGCTATTATTTGCGGATCGCCGACCTGCATGGAAAAGGGGTTCTCGGCATCCGGTTGGTGACGCAGCGTTTGGCCGTGGCTGCCGATGGCGCGAATGTTGTTCCTGTCAACGCCACTGTCCAGGATGACTTTCTGTGCTGCATCTCGAAAGCAGTTGCCGACCCGGCTGTTCAGTTCGCCCGACGAATCGAGTTCTTCTGACAGGGGTTTTCGAATTGCCTCCAGCAACGCCCGCTGCAGGTCTGCAGGGTAGGGCCGCGAATGCGTTGCGAGGATTTCAATTCTAGTGCTCGAAAACCGGGCCAGCACAGCGTCTATGCCGTCCATGCTGGTGCCGGACATCAGGCCAACATAGAGATCCTTCATTACAGCTACTGGCTGTTGAACGCGACCGATGGTGTCTGCGTGTTCTTGAACTGCTCAAGCTCCCGGAGGATCGGTTCGGCAACGGCCATAAACTTTTCGCGGTACTGGGCGTCGATGGGCTCCGCATCGGGTAAGTCGACCGTTCTGGGATTTCGATGCACGCCGTTCAGCCGGTATTCGTAGTGCAGGTGGTTTGCTGTCGCGAGTCCGGTCATGCCAACGTAACCAATCGTTTGTCCCTGTCGGACCCGTGTACCGATGCCCACTTTGGCAACGTAGTTCGACATATGCGCATACAAGGTCGTGATGTTGCCGCCGTGTTGCACGATGACTGTCTTTCCGTAGCCGCTCTTGGTGCCGCGAAAAATGACCTTGCCGTCGCCCGATGCCTTGATCGGTGTGCCTTTGGGTGCGGCGTAATCGACTCCTCGGTGCGCGCGAATCTGGTTGAGAATAGGGTGCTTGCGATTTGGGTTGAAGTTCGAACTGATCCGGGTGAAATCAACCGGCGCACGAATAAAAGCCTTGCGAACGCTGTCACCCGTCGGCGTGAAGTATTCACTGCGCTGGTCGTCGTCGATGAATCGAATGGCCTGGATGGTTCTGCCGTCATTATTGAATTCAGCGGCAATGATTTCTCCATCGCTGACGTACTTGCCGTCCTGCCAGATTTCCTCGTATTGGACGTAGTAGCTGTCACCCTGGCGAATATCGAGCACAAAATCCACGTCCCAGGCAAAGATGCCGGCGATATTCATGATCACCTTGTCTGTCAGTCCGGCTTTGGCACCGCTTTCGAAAAGTGATGTTTCGATTTTTCCGTGCGCCATTCGTTTTCGGATTTCAATCGGTCGATCGATGATTTCCGCGGCGAATCCGGAGTCCTTCTTCTCAATCTGCAATGCGCTGGTCAGATCAAGCTGCGAATAAAGGCCAAGCACCTGGTCGCCGTCGTGGGTCACCTCGAACACATCACCAGGCTTGATCCTGCGAAACAATGTCTTGGCCTGGTCGAGTTCGACCATCGACATCAGGTTGCCAACGCTGAGCTTGTTCTTTCGAAACAGCTTTTCCATCGTGTCACCGGATGAAACGGTTAGCACCAGCTTGTCGAATTCGGGAACCGGTTCAGGCAACAGGGCGGCAACTTCTTCCATCAATGCCGCCTCGTTGACTGGCGGTACGACAATCGGCTCGTCGAACGAGCTTGTCATGACGGGTACGGTTGGTTGTGGTGTCGACTCTGGGCTGCTATCCAGTGTATTGATCAGGGCGACTGCGGCGAGGGGGACACCCAGCCCCACTGCAAACCACTGAAGCGCCTTGGATTTTTTAGGTCTGCCGGACTGAGTCGGCTTGTAATCGTGGAGTAGTGGACTGACAGGCCGATTCAAGTCAATGTCTCTCAAGAGCGGAATGTCGCTACTCTACCGCGACCCTTTTTTGAGGTCAAAGAAAAACTGTTATAACTCATGGTGTTAACGGGCGGGACAATGCTACAGTTTCGCACTCTTTTGGACCGACCCACGAATTGAGCAAAGCACGAATGACTGGCATCAAGGAACAAATCGCCGAGCTGACCCGAGGCACCGAAGAGGTACTGCCCGAGGGTGGCCTGGTGGCCAAACTGAAACAGGCGCGCCCCCTGGTTGTCAAAGCGGGGTTCGATCCGACCGCGCCCGACTTGCACATTGGCCACACCGTCTTGATCAACAAGATGCGCCAGTTCCAGCAGTTTGGTCACGACGTTCGATTCCTGATCGGCGATTTTACCGGAATGATTGGCGATCCCACCGGCAAGAACGCGACACGTCCGCCGCTGTCGATCGAAGAGATCAATGCCAACGCCCAAACTTACGAGGGGCAAATCTTCAAGATCCTCGACCCTGAGAAGACGACCATCCAGTTCAATTCCACCTGGATGAGCAAAATGGACGCCGCCGGCCTGATCAGGCTTGCAGCGCGCCACACAGTGGCGCGCATGCTGGAACGAGACGATTTCAGCAAGCGTTACAAAGGGGGGCAGGCTATTTCGATTCACGAGTTCCTGTACCCACTGGTGCAGGGCTACGATTCGGTTGAAATGCAGGCGGACATTGAGCTCGGTGGAACGGATCAGAAATTCAACCTGCTGGTCGGCCGGCAGCTGCAGCAGGAATTCGGCCAGGAACCCCAGGTCGTCATGACAACGCCGTTGCTCGAAGGCCTTGACGGTGTGCAGAAAATGTCGAAGTCGCTCGGCAACTACATCGGCATTACCGATCCACCCGGCGAGATGTTCGGCAAAATCATGTCCATATCCGATGACCTGATGTGGCGTTACTTCGAAGTCTTAAGCTTTCGTTTGCTGGCGGATATCAAGTCCTTGCGCAAGGCCGTCGACGAGGGCAAGAACCCGCGCGACGCAAAATTTGAACTTGGCCGCGAAATCGTTGCCAGATTCTATGACGAGACGGCGGCCGAGGAGGCAATGGGGGAGTTCGTGGCGCGGTTTCAGCAAGGGGCCATGCCGGACGAAATTCCTGATGTCGATATTGCCTGTACCGACGGAAAGATCGGCATCGCACATCTGTTGAAAGGTGCCGGCCTGGTCAGTAGTACGTCCGAGGCGTTTCGGATGATCAAGCAAGGAGCGGTGAAGATCGATGGCGAACGAATCGAAGATCGTTCACTGGAACTCAGTGTCGGCAGTACCAACATTTACCAGGTTGGCAAACGGAAGTTTGCGCGGGTCAGCCTCAACTGAGGGACAAGCCTCGGAAACACTGCATGGCCTGGCTGGAAAGCGACCTGGCAGGAGGTGCATTTTGAAAGGCACAACATTAATTGCGGCGATGCTGACGGCGCTGCTGTCTCTGCCGTTAAACGCGGCCGAAAACGACGCCAAAGCGCGTGAGCAGTTCATGGGGATCATTGGCGCATTCAATACGCAGTCTTTCCAAAAGCTTGTGCCCGCGCTCGACCAGACAGATCTGGTCAATCGGGTTGTTGCCGTGCGACCCGTGAACAGCCAGGTACGTGAGACTTTTAACAGGCAGTTTGCGTCGATCGCCGAGGTCGGATTTCGCTATAGCGTTCATAATGAAAAATCAGACAACAGCGGCGAACTTATCGCATTTGAATTTGAAAACGGGCTGGGTCGGGGTGTAATACGCGTCAAGCTGCCCCGACATGAGTATGCCTACCTTGTTTTCGATCTTCGCCATGACCGGCGCGGCAGGCTGAAAATCGTCGACTGGTTTGATTCCCGCATCGGCCAGACGTTGACGATGTCGATAAGCGAGCTGCTTATCGCACTGCAGCCGAACAAAGCGGACACGCGTGCATTGCTTGCATTGCCAAACCCGACAGATCTGCAGCTGTTCCAAGTCACCGAAATGCTCAAGGCAGCGAGAGACAGCCAGGCCCAGCGATTTTTCGAAATCTATGACGGTTTTGACGAAGATATCAAAGCAGAACCCGTAGTCGCGAAGCTGGCCATGCGATTCGCGGCTACAGGCAAGGACCCTGACCGCTTCGTCAAGACGTTGGATACCTTTGTTGACGTTTTCGGGGGCGACGACAATTATGCGTTCGTGGCATCGAACTATTTCATGCAGATTCAGGCCTATGACCGTGCGTTCGCGTCGCTTGAGCAATTCCACCGAAACTTTGATGTTCAGGAGGGCGGAATTCCGGCGCGTCTTTCGGCACTCGCGCTGGCGCTCGGCCAGTTTGAACATGCGGAACGGTATGCGGTCGAAGCAACGACCGATGAACCGTCGCTGGAACTGGCCTGGTGGTCATTGCTCCGGGCCCGGTCGGGTGCCGCTGATTTTGATGGCTCTATTGAGGCGCTGGCTTATCTAGAGGACAAGTTCGGTCATCATCTCGATGCGGCCAAGCTAAAGCGCGACCCATTCCGGGCCTTTAACGGCCTCGCAGCGAGCGAGGCTTTTGCTGACTGGCGCGCCGGCCGGCAATGAATGACGGAGCACCGCTTTCGAATCCTTGACTACTCCAGCCGCTACGGCGACGCCTTCAGACGCCTGAACTACGAATGGCTTGAGCGGTACTGTCGCGCTGAACCCGTTGATCGCATTATCCTTTCTGATCCTGAAACCCGCCTCATTCTGGAGTCTCATAAAAGCCTGGCATCGGCGCTGGCGTTGTACGAATCAGCGGGTTTTCGGCATGAACCTCGCCCGAGCCCCTCAGAATACGAGCGATCCGATATTTACGGGTGTATTGCGGCTAGTTGGTGAATCGGCAGGAAAGTGCTGCTTTCTTGCAGGAAAGCCGTCGCTTTCGCGCTTCCCAGGGTTGGGCTTCAGGCCTCGCCGGCCGGGCTTTTCAGTCAATTCGAAAAAAACCCCAAAAAGGTGTTGACGGCAACTGATTGCGCCGTATAATGCGCGGCTCGCTGAGGGACACGGTGGACTTCAGCGGACTCCCAAGAAAGAAATGCAGGCGCATAGGGCTAGATATTTGGACCCATCCGCCTGTACAATTGTGGGTCGGCTCTATTACGGTGGCAGTCACCTTAACTAATCAAAGCAGTTAAGGTGACTGCCACCGTAATAGACCAACGTTCTTTAACAACTCAATCAGATAATTTGTGTGGGTGCTTGCGTCGGAATTTGCGAAGGCAAAAAGACGTAAGAACCTAGAAAACAGTCAGTTTTTGGTAATTGATGAGTTCTGGTGATTACGCACTTTAGTAAAAGCTCCAAGCTTTAAACTGAAGAGTTTGATCCTGGCTCAGATTGAACGCTGGCGGCATGCCTAACACATGCAAGTCGAACGGAAACGATGGAAGCTTGCTTCCAGGCGTCGAGTGGCGGACGGGTGAGTAATACTTAGGAATCTGCCCATTAGTGGGGGACAACTCGGGGAAACTCGAGCTAATACCGCATACGCCCTACGGGGGAAAGCGGAGGACCTTTCGGGGCTTCGCGCTAATGGATGAGCCTAAGTCGGATTAGCTTGTTGGTGAGGTAAAGGCTTACCAAGGCGACGATCCGTAGCTGGTCTGAGAGGACGATCAGCCACACTGGGACTGAGACACGGCCCAGACTCCTACGGGAGGCAGCAGTGGGGAATATTGGACAATGGGCGAAAGCCTGATCCAGCAATGCCGCGTGTGTGAAGAAGGCCTGCGGGTTGTAAAGCACTTTCAGTAGAGAAGAAAAGTTTAGGGTTAATACCCCTGAATCTTGACGTAACCTACAGAAGAAGCTCCGGCTAACTCCGTGCCAGCAGCCGCGGTAATACGGAGGGAGCGAGCGTTAATCGGAATTACTGGGCGTAAAGCGCGCGTAGGCGGCTTTGTAAGTCGGATGTGAAAGCCCTGGGCTCAACCTGGGAATTGCATTCGATACTGCAGAGCTAGAGTATGGTAGAGGGAAGTGGAATTTCCGGTGTAGCGGTGAAATGCGTAGATATCGGAAGGAACACCAGTGGCGAAGGCGACTTCCTG
>DDIP01000102.1:0-2944 GCA_002338605.1 Proteobacteria bacterium UBA1847
CACCGTGCCGGTCGGAACGGCCGACAAGGTCAAAGCCGAAGTGCAGAAAACGCTGGATGCCCGCGGCGAGGCATTTGAATTTGACGTCGTATCGAATCCTGAATTCCTGAAAGAGGGCGCAGCGATCGGCGACTTCATGAAGCCGGACAGGATCATCGTGGGTACGGATAATCCCCGAACAACGGAACTCCTGCGATCGCTCTATGAACCTTTCAACCGCAACCACGATCGCCTGATCAGCATGGATATTCGCTCAGCGGAGCTCACCAAGTACGCGGCGAACGCGATGCTCGCGACCAAGATCAGCTTCATGAACGAAGTGGCGAATCTTGCCGAGCGCTTTGGTGCGGATATCGAAAAAGTTCGCCTGGGCATCGGTTCGGACCCGCGTATCGGCTATCACTTCATTTATCCCGGTGCCGGCTACGGTGGGTCGTGCTTTCCGAAAGACGTTCAGGCTTTGGCGAAGTCTGCGGCCGACTCAGGCTATGACGCCGCTTTGCTCAAGGCGGTGGAGGAGGTCAACCTGCGGCAAAAGCGTCGTATCTTTGAGAAAATTCAGTCGCACTACGGAGCCGACCTCAAGGGCAAGACCATCGCGCTTTGGGGCTTGTCCTTCAAGCCCAGCACGGACGACATGCGTGCGGCTCCCAGCCGTGTGATCATGGAGGCGCTTTGGGAGGCTGGAGCCGACGTTCGTGCTTACGATCCTGAGGCGATGGAAGAGGCCGCCAGGATCTACCCGGACCGGGATGGACTCAAGCTTTGCGAGAGTGCGTTTGATGCGGTAAAAGGCTCAGATGCTCTCGTGATCATCACCGAGTGGCAGGAGTTTCGGAGCCCGGATTTCGTTGCGCTCAAGAACGGCCTCGCAGACGGCGTAATTTTTGACGGCCGGAACCTGTATGAACCGAAGAGTGTCGAGGCCCAGGGTTTACAGTACTACGCCATAGGCAGGGGACGAGTGTAATGCCGATTATTCCCGTCATTTTATCCGGAGGCGCCGGTACCCGACTCTGGCCGGCGTCACGATCAATGTACCCCAAGCAATTGCTGCCCCTGGTTGAGTCGGCAACAATGTTGCAAGCAACTGCACTTCGGATCCGAGACTTACCCGGTGCGGCCGATTCCTGCCTTGTCGTCAGCAACGAAGCCCATCGATTTTCAGTGGCGGAGCAACTGAATGCGCTGGGAATGAAAGCGAGCATCATTCTTGAACCAGAAGGTCGGAACACCGCGCCGGCCGTTGCGCTCGCTGCACTGCAGGCAATCAGCAACGACAAGGACTCCTTACTGCTGGTCATGGCAGCAGATCACGTAATCAAGGACCTGGCGGCTTTCCGGCAAAGTGTATTGGACGGCCTTCCTGCAGCCGAGTCCGGACGTCTTGTGACATTTGGCATCGTCCCGACTCACGCGGAAACGGGTTACGGGTATGTGAAAGCGACGCTTGATGGCGCGTCGCCGGCTCCTGTCGAAGCTTTTGTCGAGAAACCTGATGCGGCGATGGCTCAGAAGTACCTCGAAGAGGGCTGCTATTTCTGGAATAGCGGCATGTTCCTGTTTCGTGCCGACACATTTCTTGACGAGCTTGAGAAGTGGGCGCCGGAGATATTGGCCATATGTCGTGACAGCATGCAGCGGAAAACGCTTGATGGCGATTTCATCAGGCCGAACGCAGAGATTTTTACGACCTGTCCTTCAGACTCTATCGACTATGCGCTGATGGAAAAGTCAGACATCTGTTCGATGGTACCGCTGGATGCTGGATGGTCCGACGTCGGTTCGTGGTCGGCGTTGCAGGAGGTGTGCGAGCGTGATTCCGACGGAAATTCCTTGCACGGTGATGCCCTGGTACACAACTGCAAGCGTACATTCGTGCAGGCGGAGAGCCGCCTGGTTACCGCCGTGGGTCTCGACAACGTAATCATCGTGGAAACCAAGGATGCCATCTTGGTTGCGGATAAAAGTCAGTCACAAGACGTCAAGGAACTGGTTGACCGCTTGAAACAATCGGACCGCGGCGAGACAAAGCTGCATCGAGAGGTTTTTCGCCCATGGGGCAGCTTCGACAGCCTGGAAAACGCGGACAATTTCCAGGTCAAGCGCCTGGTAATCAAGCCGGGCGCAGTTCTGTCATTGCAAAAACATGCGCACCGCTCGGAGCACTGGGTGGTTGTGCGCGGCAAGGCGAGAATTACCCGGAATGACGAAGAGTTCGATTTGAACGTCAATGAATCGACCTATATTTCGATCGGTGACGTTCATCGAATAGCAAATCCTTTTGACGAGCCTGCGCATGTCATTGAAGTTCAATGCGGAGACTATCTTGGTGAAGACGATATTGTTCGCCTGGAAGACAACTACGGCCGGCAAGGTACAAACACATGACAATAACAATAGACTGCTTCAAAGCGTACGATATCCGCGGCCAGATTCCGACACAGCTGAACCCGGACGTTGCCTACCGTATCGGCAATGCGACCGCTGAGTTTCTTGGAGCAAAGCGTGTGGTGGTCGGGCGTGATATTCGCCTGTCAAGTGCGGAGCTTACCGATGCAGTTTGCAAGGGACTGATCGAGGCTGGTGTCGACGTGCTGGATATCGGTCTCGGTGGCACCGAAATGGTGTATTTCGCAACCAGTCACCTGCGGGCCGATGGCGGCATCATGATCACGGCAAGCCACAATCCGGCCGACTACAACGGGCTGAAACTGGTTCGGGAAGACGCGCGGCCGATCAGTGGCGACTCCGGATTGCAAGCAATTCGCGTGCTTGCAGAGAAGGACGAACGCAAAGCCGGGTCCGCACCCGGCAGCCGCAAGTCAGTCGACATTTTCGATACCTATATTCAGCACTTGTTGACCTACATTGACCTGGAGCAGCTCAAGCCGCTCAAGCTGGTTCTCAATCCGGGGAATGGCGGCGCCGGAATTGCGGCGGG
>DDIP01000102.1:3058-7435 GCA_002338605.1 Proteobacteria bacterium UBA1847
CGGCGGACGGCTTGAAGCCGCACCTGCCGTTTGAGTATGTCGATCTGAATTATCCGCCGGATGGCACCTTTCCCAATGGCATACCGAACCCAATGCTGCTGGAGAACCAGGCCGTCACAAGCGAAGCCGTCATCGCCAGCAAGGCCGACATGGGCGTCGCCTGGGACGGCGATTTTGATCGATGTTTTCTCTTCGACGAAAAGGGTACGTTCATTGAAGGCTATTACATCGTCGGATTGCTCGCCGAAAGCATACTGGCCAAGAATCCAGGCTCGAAGATCGTCCACGATCCCCGCATGACATGGAATACCCTGGAAATCGTCGAGGCAGCTGGCGGCGAGGCGGTACAAAGCAAGTCGGGGCATTCCTTCATTAAGGAAAAGATGCGGGAAGTCGACGGTATCTACGGCGGCGAAATGAGCGCGCATCACTATTTCAGGGATTTCTCTTACGCCGATAGCGGCATGATTCCGTGGTTGCTGGTCGCCGAGCTCATTTCGACGACAGGAAAATCATTGTCGCAGCTGGTGACAGAGAGAATGGCAAGATTCCCGGCCAGCGGAGAAATTAATCGGAAGGTGCAGGACGCCAGCGCGACACTGCAGATGCTGCACGATAAATACTCAGCGGCCGCTCTTAGCGTTGACGATACAGATGGTTACAGTTTCGAGTTTGCCGACTGGCGATTCAATATACGAATGTCCAATACGGAACCGGTTGTCAGGCTTAACGTTGAGAGTCGTGGTGATGCGGCGCTGATGCGGGAAAAATCCGCGGAGATACTGGCCGCTATGGAAGCAGCTGATCCATGCTGATCTTGAACTGCAGGAACAGGATGCCCTTGAGCGACGGGTCGACAAAATTGGTATTCATCGTTTCCTCGACAGCCTGCCTCGGTAAATAGGTAAAGTTGAACCCTGCCGTGTCATTGCCAATACTGATGCTTGGCAGCGCCCCCGGGAATGGGTTGTTGTTGTTGATATTCTTGCGAGTCATCAGGAACGCGTTGATGCCCGCATATATGTAGAAGCCGTTGAATCGATCGGTCTGGTACAGGCGCCTGTGGAGTCCCGCACCCGCCATGTAGGACATGTTGTTGGCGCTGTCACGAAAGCCGTTGACCATCACGACCTTCTTCCACGCACTTCGCTGATCGAATTCATGTTCCAGGCCAAACCCGTAATTGTCCTCGTTCCAGCGATAGTCTGAATTGAGGTGGTAGGACTTGCCGTTTACGACAGCATTGAACTTGCCCGCCTGCGCCGGGACGCTTGTCAAAGCCCAAATCGCTGCGATGATGCCGATCGTGCAAACTGGAAACCTGATCATGCTAATCTATCGTGCAAGCAGCATGCCAGCCACAGAAGCCCTTAAAAATCAGTAGCTTAAGGCCCTAGCGGCTGCAAAGTTGTAATCTTTTTCGACACCGTCAGCTCCGAAACTGTGACAGAGATCACGTTATGTCGTTGAGCCGGAATCCTTCGGCTCCTGCTGCGCGAGGATGTCATCAAATATCCGGTAATCGGCTGCGAAATGCATCGCGACGCGTAAGAAAATCCGAATCAGGTGCATTTTTCGCGGGCCGCAGTTGACGAGGCTCTCAGCGGGTGATGTGAGCTTGTTCACTCCATTGCAGAGGTCGTGCTTGTAGTATCATCGCAATAAGGTGGAAAACCCGATATTAGTTATTAATTCGTAACGCTTTTTCCAACACACTAGACTACAGCGCGAACTCTGGTAAGCCAAAAAATAATGCCGGTCCGGTCAATCAAAAGTCAGGTTCGAACGCCATTGATGCTGATGGCTGCAGTCGAGCTGTTGGTGCTGTTTTCTTCGGTATACGTTGCGGGAATGCTTATTTTCGGCGATTTTGAGGCCTGTACCCGAATTCTTGCGCCCGTCGCGCCCAAAGCGGCGCTGGTCACTCTCGTAGGTCTGGTCAGCATGGGTGCAATGGGCTTGTACCAATTTCATCAACGACTCTATTTCAGCGAAGCGGTCGCGCGTTTGGTCGTAGGAATCGGAGTGGCGTGCCTCGTGCTTGCCGTCTTGTATTACGTATTCCCGCCGCTGATGATCGACAGGGATATCGCAGCGCTGGCAATCGCTTATTCATTGCTGCTGCTCACGGTTGTCCGTTATTTTTTCGTGCGCACTGTCGATTTCCACATTTTTCGCAGGAACACACTTGTCTATGGCGCGGGCGAACGCGCAAGCAGTATTACCGGGATCCGGCGACTGGCCGATCGCCGAGGGTTCAAGATCGTTGCACGTGTCGCGGCGCACGGCGACACGAAGGTTCAGGACAAAGACGCGCTTCGATTGAACGGTCAGTCCCTGGCGGATCTTGCAATAGAAGCAGGAGCCGAAGAAATCGTCGTCGCTATGGACGATCGTCGCGGCAATTTGCCGATCGAGCAGCTGCTCGAAGCCAAACTGAAGGGCATCGATGTGATCGACCTTCTCGAATTCCTTGAACGAGAAACGGGCAAAATTCGCATCGACCTGGTGAGTCCCGGATGGCTGATTTTCTCGCCCGGGTTTCGTCGGTCGAAAATCCGTCGCTTTACCAAACGCGCGATGGACTTCACGATCAGCTTCATATTGCTTGCGATAATCTGGCCAATCATGCTGCTGGTTGCAATTGCCATAAAAATCGAAGGTGGGTTAAAGGCTTCTGTCATCTATCGGCAGCGTCGAGTTGGCGAAGGCGGCAATCCTTTCGATGTTCTGAAGTTTAGAAGCATGACCGAAGACGCTGAGGCAGATGGAGTGGCCGTGTGGGCGCAAAAGAATGACAATCGCGTTACACGTGTCGGAAACTTCCTGCGTAACAGTCGACTGGACGAGTTGCCGCAATTTCTCAATGTTCTCAGAGGCCAGATGAGTATGGTCGGGCCTCGCCCCGAGCGCCCCGAGTTTGTCGCGAAGCTGCAGAAGTCCATTCCTTATTACTCGGAGCGTCACGTCGTCAAGCCAGGCGTGACAGGCTGGGCCCAGCTAAAGTACGCATACGGCGCCTCCGAGGAAGACGCGGCCGAGAAGCTGCAATACGACCTCTACTACATCAAAAACCAAACCTTGCTGCTCGACATACTGATCATCCTGCAGACGGTTGAGGTCGTTCTTTGGGGTAAAGGCGCACGTTAATCTGCTAAACTGCCGCCCCGTTTTCAGCAGAACCCCCAGCCAATATGACAGTCAGAACTCGATTCGCACCCAGTCCGACCGGGACCTTGCATCTTGGCAGCGTCCGTACGGCATTGTTTTGCTGGCTGTACGCCCGCCACCACGACGGCCAGTTCATTCTGCGCATTGAGGACACTGATCGCGAGCGCTCGACAAAAGAGAATGTCGACGCCATTACCGATGGCCTGGCCTGGCTCGGTCTCGACGCCGATGAGGGCCCTTTCTTCCAGACCGATCGGTTCGAACGCTATCACGAGGTAATCGACGAATGGCTGGAGTCCGGCAAGGCGTACCGGTGTTATTGCACCCGGGACGAGTTGGATACAAAGCGGGCGACACAAATGGCAGCCGGTATGAAAACGCGTTACGACGGTTATTGTCGAACACGAGAACAGCCCCGAGACGGTGTCGAACCGGTCGTTCGATTCAGGAACCCGCTGGACGGCGAGGTTGTTGTCGAGGACAAAGTCAAACAGCGAGTGGTTTTTCAGAATTCAGAGCTCGACGATCTGATTATTGCCCGCTCGGACGGCTCGCCAACGTATAACTTCTCCGTCATTGTCGATGACTATGACATGGGCATCACTCATGTCATCCGCGGTGACGATCATTTGAACAATACGCCTCGACAAATGAACATGTTGGCAGCACTGGGTGCCAGGCCTCCGGTTTACGCCCATCTGCCGATGATCCTGGGTCCGGATGGCGCCAAGTTGTCCAAGCGGCATGGCGCGGTCGACATTCGTGACTACCGGAGCCTTGGGTATCTCCCCGCCGCGCTCCTGAACTACCTGGTCAGACTTGGCTGGTCTCACGGAGAGCAGGAGTTGTTCAGTATCGCGGAGATGATCCAATTGTTCGACATTGCCGACGTCAACCAGTCAGCGTCAGCGTTCAATCCCGCAAAGCTTCTCTGGCTGAATCAACAACACATCATCAATGCGTCCGCGGCGCAATTGGGAGAAGCGCTTGTGCCGTTCCTCGAGCGGGCTGGGCTGGATCCTGGCGTTGGACCGGATCCTGCCGATGTCGCAGAAGGTTTTCGTGAGCGAGCGGAAACGCTTGTGCAGATGGCGGAGAGTGCGCGCTATTGCTACGAGGAATTCGAGCAAATCGACCCTCAATCGGTGAAGAAATCACTACGGCCGATAATTCTCGAGCCGATGAAGGAGCTTCGAAAGCGGCTCT
>DDIP01000102.1:7544-8823 GCA_002338605.1 Proteobacteria bacterium UBA1847
GCTCGCGGACCTGCCAGAGTGGTCGACCGACGAAATAGCGCGGACTATTGAGGAGGTAGCTGTCGGATTCGAAATAAGTATGGGCAAGCTCGGTCAGCCCTTGCGCGTCGCGGTAACCGGGGGGTCAGTGTCGCCTCCGATTGATGTTACTGTCCATTTGGTGGGACGCGAGAGGTGCCTGAACCGCATCGATAGGGCTATCGAGTTGATTGAGCTGCGGGCCGCCGAAGGTGGACACCATGGAGGGTCCTGACAAGTCAGTTCGTTTTTTTGTGAAATGAATCGTTGAATGTCACAGGCAAATCACTGGTAAAGACAACATGGCAGAGAAAATACCTGCGGCAACAATAGACGCATTGGCACGCAGTGTTTACAAAGAGGCGACATCTTACGGTTTTGCTCAGGTCGACGTAATTCGGTTGATCAATACGCTGATGGACCACTGTACGAACGACTCGATATCGACCCAGTCCGGAAGCAGGTCTGTGCCAGTTGATATTGGCTTGGACGGATCAAGCCTTCCTTTAATTGGCGAACGCCTTTCGATTCGCGAATTTGATCCGACCCGGGACCGCGCATTGCTGGATGCCTGGCTGCATGACAAGTACGGACGCTTCTTTGTCTTGTCCTGTGACACCGCACAAAGTGCTTCAATTGACTCGTTGTGTCGTTCGGAATCAAATCATCTCGCAATTATTTGCCTGCTCGATGAGACGCCGATAGGAGCGATGGCTTATCTGAATCACAGCCTGATGCATAGCCGCGCTGAACTGCGGAAATTAATCGGGGTGCCGAAATACCGAGGTAAGGGCTTCGCCGAGGAGGCAACCAGGATGTGGATAGCGTACGGCCTGCAACATCTTAAATTGAAAAAGATTTGCGTAAGCACGCTGCAGACACAAATTAGCAATATTCGGCTCAACGAGTCGGTCGGGTTCAGGGTGGAAGGGCTGTTGCGTGACGAAGTCTGTGTGGATGGTGAGCGATGCGATGTCCTGCGGATGGGATTAAATGCAGACGATTTCGTGCAGTCGTATTGATTCATGTCGATGGGACGTCTTCGTACTATTGACAGCCCCAGCCCCTGAAAGTACAGTGCGCGACTCCGTTGGGGCTATAGCTCAGCTGGGAGAGCGCTTGCATGGCATGCAAGAGGTCGGCGGTTCGATCCCGCCTAGCTCCACCAAGTACCAATGGAAATAGTTCTAAGTCCCCATCGTCTAGAGGCCTAGGACACTGCCCTTTCACGGCGGCAACAGGGGTTCGAATCCCCTTGGGG
>DDIP01000102.1:8931-19764 GCA_002338605.1 Proteobacteria bacterium UBA1847
AGGGGTTCGAATCCCCTTGGGGACGCCACCTTAACCCCAGTACCGGTTAAGGTGGACAAGTTGGGCGCAATTTCCAATTCTTCTCCGTCGAATACGGCGGAGTCGATAATCTGCCGAAATACTGCCTTGCGCTTATCCATCGTTCCTCCTTCAAGGTTCGATCGCCACTCTTCGGCGAACTCGTCTAGGTCTGCTTCGTTCATTGACAGGATCGCTGGCTTTTCAGCGTTTTCCAGGTCCGAGAGTCGGAGTTCCAACTCTTGACGCTCGTCTTCAAGGGAATCGATTCGACGAATCAATGGTCTTCGATGCTTCACTTCTGTGAGTAGTCCGGCGAGATCTGCTATTTGCCGGTCGACATCCTTTACTTCCTTTTTCAGTTGGGATGCGAGGTGGTCCTGGTGGGGCTGCGACGTCGCGAACAATCGTCGAACCTCAGCCTGGAGTTCGAGTAACATATCCCGCGTAAAGATCGCTTCGAATATCTCGTCGAGAACGGCACGTTCCAGCGTTTCCTTTTTGATGCTCCGAACGCCGCATCGGTCATGGCAGCGATAGTAGCCTCCGTCTCCATCGACTTTTGCCCCACATTTGCAGGTCATCAGACACGAGAGCAGGTAGTGATTCCGACGGTAGCGACTTTGACGATTCTTTTGCTTGTCTCGCTCCCGGAAAATCGCCTCTGCCTCTTCGTCAGATATCGCGGCCTCATGAGTATCGCGATGGACTACCCATTCGGATCTCGGCCTATAGCGTCCGTTGCCTACATATGCACCATCAATGAATTCCTTGTGGCGATTCCAGACAGTGTGACCAGCGTAGGTGAGGGCGCTGTCTTCGATATAAACCAAACTCGAGTACGGAACCTTGATTCTCATTTTTTCTTGAAGTTCTCGACGCGACTCTCCGCGTGCGCGCCCCTTTAGATACATCTGAATCTCGCCGAACGTCTTGACGTCCGCGACCAGTTTGCTCTTAGTAAGGGGTTGACCTTCTCTGGATCCGACAATCTGCTTGTCGAGCTTGTATCCGAGAATGGCTTTACCGCCGGCCCGCCATCCTTGCTTGATATTTTCTCGCATACCCCGAAGGCCGTCGATTTTCGACTTTTGGCTATGAAATTCATCGAACGCTTCCATAAGACTTTCAATTATCGGATCAAGAATCGTATCTGTCTTCGGCAGCTTTAGGAAAACGAGCTCTACGCCCTGGGACTTGAGAAGGTGCTTGTACATTTGCGCGTGATATTGCCGTCGGGAAAAGCGGCTGGTGTCGTAGCAATAGACGACGTCGAACTCCCGCGTCTTTTGTTTGACGCGCGCGATCATTGACTGGAAACCAGGCCGGTCGTCAGTCTTCGCGGACTCTACTCGGTCGCTGAATTCTGCGACGATAATATCGCCTACTTTAGTGGCATGGTCTCTCAGCTCGCGGCCTTGAGAGTCGACACTGACGTCGTGACGGTCTTTGGAGCTTCGTAGGTAGAGTGCCGCTTTTCGTGCCATTCAACGAAATCCTCTGCGATTAACCTCAAAACAGCCTTGGAAGGGCGTATTGGGGACCCTGTATGGATACGTATGCGCCGCTTTCGGATTCCCATTACACATCAAGCCTGTCCGACAAGTCTCGCTGTAGGGCGTCACAGGCTTTCGGGAAGCTAAGTCGGCCCGCCTGGATATCATTATTGCGTAGCCAGGTAACTACTGCGGATTCGCTCGATAGCTCCGTGCCACTTCCGATGACAAATGCCAGTGAGTCGTCCCTTGGGAGACGCAACTTGACGCAGATACTGCGAGCCAATCGCCTTAGTTCGGCATGATCAGATGTAGATGTATCGTTGAAAATCGCATTTTCCATGTCATCAAATCCTTGCTTCATATAGAATTGATTAATTCAAAATTAATGAGAATAATTGCATCTAGATTGGAAATATAGCAATCAATTTTCAATTATTCAAGGAAAAATTCATAAAAAAATGCAATATTTAGGAAAATTTCATAAATTCGAGGCTTCTCATGATTAGGTGTCTCCTCTGGAGATATATGGGCGAACGCAAACTGAACGTCTCGGAACTAGCCCGTGAGACGGGTATTCCGCGGAGCGGCATCGAAGCACTGTATAAAGACGAGGCTCTCCGCGTCGATTTGGACGCGATCGACAAATTGTGCGGGTACTTCGAATGTGAGATCGGCGATCTTTTTGAGCGAGTTGCCGACTGAACAGTCGCGCGTTCGTGTTTCGATGTGGTTCTAGGCAACCAAAAATACAGTCCAGAGTTCAAGGATAGAGTTGTTCGACAAGTCGTCGATCAAACCGAGTTGGCGCAGCTCTCCAACGACCAAAGCAAGTGACTTGTTGCCACCCGAACGCCCGTTGTCTCCGCCATGTAATATTCGGCGGCCATGACGATTTGACCAGATTAGGTCGCCTATTCATCTTGACAATTTAACTGCGTCACTTTTTGGATAGATGTTGCCGAAACGCAACGCGTGACCGTTAGGCGGTTGATATCGGCCAATACTTGCCGCTCGCAAACCCGGCTGTTCCTCTGAAACTTGCTGCTCGATCAGCGGCGATCAATATATACTTGATGATTACACGCCATTACGATCGGCTGAACAGCATTCTTGCTGTGGACAATTTGAGGGACGCAACGGATTCGAAGCATCTCGTGTTGGACCAGATCATACAATTGCTGTAGGCGATGCATTGGTCTGGTAGCAACGGAGATTGGCTATTAGCAGGTACGCATCAGGGCAGGAGCAAGTTTATGAATGTAGGGGAACTTGACGCTTCACCAAGCCAGCGGAGGAACATGTGGTTAGTCACTCTGGGAGGGGGACTTCTTGGCGGCATGATCATGGCCACGGCCGTGTATTTCGCGTGGGATTTACGAAGCGTGGAACTCGACGAATCTCAAGCTCCGGTCAAGAACCTCGGAGAAATAGTCACACTTTTGGCTAAACTGGCGTCTCCTCTTCTGGCGTTCTTCGTAGGTGCTGGCGTCGTGAATTCCTACCACACCAGGCTAACAGAGCAGCACAATATGCATATACTGTCGCTCGACGAGGGTAAATTCTCGACCGTGTCTTCCATTGTTACCGCGCTGACGTGTGCTGGGTTGTTGGGAGTTGCGTTTGCTCTGGATTTCATCTGACAACCTAGAATTAGATAATCCGCTCGTCCAGCGGCGGATTGCACCAGTTGCCGCATTCCGGAATACGGTTCTTGGATTTTAAGGCGAATGTCGAGGTCCGCTATGCCTTCGATACGAGGCGCTCAAATAGCTGCTTTCCGGGGACGGCAGGCGTCTCGAATCGGGTAAACTTGCCGTTCGCCATGTGAGGCGAGATCGGGTCAGAACTAACTACCGGCCAATACTTGCCACTTGAGCTCCATGGTGGTTTCCTGAAACTCACCGCTCGCGAATGACCGTTCTCGGCGAATGGCGAGGTGTCCGTACCCGCGTAATTCGAGCCATGCGGAATGTGGGACTTCCTAGTATTTTGAAGCAGAGAAGATCCCGATCTATTACCAGAGCCGAACTCTCGCTTCCGCTTCGAGATAGAGAGCCGCGCTGCTGTCGATATCGAAATCACGGTACCACTCGTCCATGTTGCGCAAAATGCCGTTGATTCGAAACTGCGCCGGCGGGTGCGTCCCGTGCAAGGCTATATCACGCAGCGCTTGCTCGCTCGCGATTGTGCGAGTTTGTTGGGCGGTCGCAAGGAAAAATCTCTGCCGCCCGGTGAATCCGTCAAGGACCGGTACACCATCCACATAGTGGTCTGCGGCGTAGAGTTCGTATCCCCGGTAAGCGATAGAGGTGCCCACCAAGTCGCCGACGATTTCTCCGATCATCTGATCTGCCGCGAGGTTCACATCCGGAATAGGCGAATACTGCTTATATTGTTCGGTCAGGGCCCGCGTTAGCCGCGAGTATTCCTTCCTGGATGTTGCAGACCACCAATTTCGAAGTGCGCCGCGGTTGTCAAAGCGCGAGCCCTGGTCATCAAGGGCGTGCCCAAATTCGTGCGCGATGGTCTGACCCACGGCACCAAAGTTGACTGCGGGATCCGCATTCGGATCGAAAAAAGGCGGCAGCAAGGCACCAGCTGTGATGAAGATTTTGTTGTACTGCTGGTGGTATCCGGCGCCGATACGATGAGGATGCATATTCCAATCACCGTAGCGCGATACAGGTTGGCCGATTCGATCTCTCTGCGCTGCCCAACGGTAGTTGAGCAACCGCGCATAGTTGCCAATCAGATCATCTGGCTCCGTCTCAAGCGCCGACCAGTCAGTGCCGCTCCTGGGCACGGCGATCTCCACGATAATGGCGTCGAGCTTAGCCGTCGCCTCTGCGATCGTCGTCTCGTCCATCCACTCCGTATGGATCAGTCTTTCCTCGAATGCCTTACGAATGTAGAAAACAAGCTCTTCGACCCTTTCACGATGTTGCTCTGGAAAATGCCTAGCAGCATACAGAGAGCCAATATCGTCGCCGAGATATCGTTGTACGAACTCTGTGGCACGTGCCGCCCTCGGTTCGCGTTCTTCAACGCCCCAAAGGCCTACCTCATAGAATTCAAACTTCTCGTCCCCGAATGGCTCGGGAAGGAGTTCAGCGTGATTGTTGATCCAGTGAAACGCAAGGAAGGACGCCCATGCATCGACAGAGAATTGCCGAAACAGCTCGGCGCTTTCTGAGAGAGCCCCAACGCCGATGTTAACAGTCTGAATATCGCCAACGCCGCGAGCCTCGAGAAATGCTTGCCAGGGAAACCCGGGGGCATACGCGTCTAACTCTGAGCGCGCGATCAGGTTGAAGGCGGCACCGGCATCGCGAAGCTTGGCAAAGTCCCACATTACCTTGGCAAATTTGGACTCTAGTAGGAGAACATTTTCGGAGCGCTCAGCGGCCCTGTCTATGCCCGCACGATCAAACGTTGCCTCAATGAAACTTAGATAACGACTGCGAACGTCCCGGTATTGGTCCTCATTACTCTCGTAATAAATCTGCCCCGGTAGGCCGAGCCCGGTAACCCGGTATTGCGCAAGCGTTAGTACGTAGCCTCCCTGCATGTCAACCGGTGGCTGCACAAGAAGGTGGAATATCGAATTTGAACGAGAATTGGCCATCCATCTGGCAATGTCCTCGTATTTGCCCAATCGTAGAATCTCCACAAGCTCCTCGGCAATTGTCGAGAGACCGCGTTCATTCACAGTGGCAGAGTCCAAGTAGGCCCTATAGAGGTCACCAACTCGTTTCTCGGGCAAAGAGGCCTCCGACCCCGCTTTTATTGCATCGTTGACAATATCATCGACCTGTTTCAATACTCGCTCTTGCGCGACCCACGGTTCGCTGAAGAAGGAGTAGCCTATTGGTAGGGATGTTGACTCAATCCAGCCAGCATTGACGTATTTGTAGAAGTTGTCGCCGGGCTCGACGGTATCGCTCAAGTGTTCAGTCTCAACGCCCCAACGGCCGAAATCTGGCTCAGGCGCTAAGTCATCAGCGGTCCCTGCCGTATGCTCACCTTGGCATGCCACAATCGAGCAAAACAAAACAATGCATCTGATTTTTCTTATCAAAAAACCTCTCCAGTCTCAGGCGAAGATTCCACAATGTGCCGTATTCATTTGATGCCGCGACTGTTCTGAAGGTTACATGGCGTGTCGCAAACACGGTGAGCGGCTGCTTCCGGGAAAAGCAGCCTCTCCGCCCGAATGCAAACAATGGGTCAGGACTGACCACTCACGGCCAATACTTGCCGCTCGAGCTCCCTGGACGTTTCCCGAAACATGCCGCTCACGAATGGCTGCTTTTGGTTGCCGTTGTCGCTTTTCTTCATTGGCGACCGCGACTAGCCAACTCTAACGGGCGGAGCTTGTAGTGTTTAGCATTTCGACACCGCGGACAAGTTGATCCTCGGACAAACCTGCGTATCCGAAAACGACCGCGTCGTCAGGCACACTATCATCAAGCGCGTAGTGCCTGACCGGTGGCAAAACGATATCCAAGTGTTTCGCTTTCGCGGACAATCGAGTTCCGGTCAGGCCCGTTTTTAGTTTCACAAGAGCGTTCAAACCGGAATCCAGTCCCTGCAGCTGCTCCGCAAATGTCGAAGCGCGCAGCGATTCAGCCAGGGTCTTTCGTTTCTGCGCGTAGATACGCCGCATTTTATGAATGTGACGTTCATGGTGTCCTTCGCTGATGAACTTGGCGAGTGCGGATTGCAGTATTGTATTGGGAGCGTATTCGGAGATTGACCGGTAGGCGGCGAGTGTATCGATCAGGCGTTTCGGTGCCACGGCAAAACCAATACGCAGCCCCGGGAAGAGAGTCTTTGAAAAAGTCCCGCAATAAACCACGCATCCGTTTGACATCGCGGCGAGCGGGGCAAGCGGAGAGACGTCGTAGCGAAACTCACCATCATAGTCATCTTCGATGATCAAGATGCCGCGTTCTTCGGCCCAACTAATGAGTTCACGCCGCCGGCCCAGTGACAGGCGGCTGCCAGTTGGAAATTGGTGTGACGGCGTTACGCAAACGAATCGGACATTCTCCGTATTGCTCGGGAGTTCGTCCACCACCAGCCCGGAACTATCCACAGCACACGGAATGATGTCCGCACCAGCCAGCCTAAACGTTTGTCGAGCGAGTCGGTATCCAGGGTTTTCCACAACCACCTTTGAGTCATGGTCCAGGTAGACTGACGAGAGCAGGTGCATCGCATGCACTGCGCCATTCGTAATAATTATCTGGTCGGCGGTGAAACTTAATCCGCGAGCGCGTCTGAGATACGTGACCAAGGTATTTCTCAGTCGCTCGTCGCCACGAGGATCGCCATAGTCTGCGGAAGGCATTGCACTACCGGCCGAAGACAAACACCGGCGCCAAATCGCTAAAGGAAAAGACTCAAGCGATGGCCTGCACGGGCGGAAATCAATCTGCACCGCGCCAAGCTGGTCTATCTCGGGTTTTGGAACTGCGTGTGGTAGTGCAATGAGCGTTTCTGAGACGGGCTGCAACTGTTCTGGACAAAAGCTTGCGTCGCTCGAGATGTAGGTACCTGACCCGGCGCGCGCTTCCAGCAGTCCTTCGGCGATCAGGATATCCATTGCCGTAGTCACCGTGCCACGTGCGACATTAAGCTCGCGCGCTAGTGCTCTCGAGGCCGGCACGCGATCCCCGGGAATCAATTCGCCGCCTGCAATAGAGTTGCGGATTTGCTGCGCCAGTTGGGTAGAGAGCTGTCCGCCATGACGATCGAGATCGCATTTGAGCGCCCAGGCTACTTCTCGATTGGTCATGCGCTGCTCCCAAAGTGGACCACTCAGTTTTACCGATTCTGGATCAATACAACAGTCCATATAGTGCGATACAAATGTCCAACCAAGCAAGCTGGAACGGAGACACACAAATGACTAGCCCGGTCACTCAAACGCCCGCAGCGTCGCCAGAGGATGCTGTCGCCCATTTCGCAGCTCGACTCACCTTTGAGGCTGATTGCTGGGATACCCATGAGGCAATGAAGGAGGGGGTGCAGGATTTCGTGCTCCTGGATGTACGGAGCCCGTCGCTGTATCGACGAAGCCATATCCCCGGCGCGATCAATCTGCCACACGGAAAGCTAATCGCAAGCAAGCTGTCCCAATGGCCGTCCGACATCCTCTTTGTCGTTTATTGTGCGGGGCCACATTGTAACGGGGCGAACAAGGCGGCCCTAAGGCTGGCTAAGCTAGGTCGACCCACCAAAGAACTCATCGGTGGCATGACCGGCTGGGCGGACGAAGGCTTTGCATACTTTGCCGGGGACGAACCGGGTCATGTCGACGACGTCGAATGATGCCGGTGGAGGATACTCTGGTCGTCAGAGACTTCGTTGAGGACGATGTCTCGCCACTGCTTGAGCTAATGCTCTCGCTCGCCGAGTTCGAGGGATACCATGAGCAATTCGCAGTTACAGAAAGCGAGTTGCGTTCTCGAGGCCTTGGCGATGATCCGCAATTCAAAGCGCTGGTTGCGGAATATTCCGGTAGCCCGGGAAAGCTGGCAGGGATGGCTGTCTATTACTTTGTTCCGTACACATTTGATCTACGCCCTGACCTGATATTGAAGGAGCTATTCGTCGCCGATACGGTGCGTTCTGCGGGCGTGGGCGGAGCACTAATGCAACGCCTTACCTCACGAGCCAGGGCAGCGAATTGCAGACGTATCAAGTGGCTGGTGTTGCCCGATAACGTTCGCGCTAAGAAATTCTACACATCATTGGGCGCGAAGCATGACTCAAGCTGGGAGACCTGGACCATGCAGTTGAGCCGAAACTAAGATGATCACCTGCTATCTGCGCTATGAACTTGTGCCTGACAAGATCTGCGAATTCGAAGATTACGCGAAGATGTGGATCCCTTTGGTTGAGAAATTTGGCGGTACGCACCACGGTTACTTTCTCCCGCATGAAAGCGACAACGATCTTGCTGTGGCACTGTTTTCTTTTCCGTCTCTTGCGCTCTATGAGCGATATCGGCTTGACAGTCAGAATGATCCTGAGTGCCTTCAGGCATATCAGTTCGCTGAGAAGACGAAGAGCATTCGCCGCTACGAGCGTCACTTTCTCAGGCCACTCGTACGAGCCGACAGATTTAGGCAGTAAGAGAGCCGCGGAGAACGATACAAGCCTGGCCAGTGATCAGGAGCCGGTCTCCGTCGAGTTCAACCTGCATGAAGCCCGATCGCTTGGAGGACTGAAATGAACGCATCTTTCGCTTGTTCAGTTTCTCCCCCCAATATTTCGCGAGAAACGTGTGGGTTCCGCCTGTGACGGGGTCTTCATTTGTACCGCTCCACGGCCAAAAATAGCGGGAGTGAAAGTCGAAATCGTCAGCGTGAGACTGAGCGGTTACTAGTACACCGTTGATCGAATCATGTGACCGTATCAGAGCCGCGTAATCCGGTTCGATGGCGGCCAGCGCTTGAGTATCCGCAATTTCGATCATAAGAATATTCGTCTCCGCGTTGTGAGCGACGCACTTTGTCTCAGCGATTTGTAGTGCATCGAGTAGGGCCTGTGGGGCTGCGGTGGGTACGGTTTCATAGACTGGAAACGCCATCTCGATTTCGTCCTTACGACGACTAGCCACAAGCACGAGACCCTGAGTATTGATAAAGCTGATCTGCTTCAGATCCTGCTGTTCCTGAAATATCACTCTGGCAGAAGCCATTGTCGCGTGGCCACACAATGGTATTTCCATCTTTGGCGAGAAGAACCGAATCGAGAAAGTCGACGAGCCCTCGGCAACCGAAACAAAAGCCGTTTCAGACAGCCCAAGTTCCTGTGCGATTTGCAGCATGCGATCATCATCTACATGACCGTCTGTGAAACAGACGCCGGCCGGATTGCCTGCAAACGGTTTGTCGGTGAATGAGTCAACAATGAAAGTTTTCATGCTTTTCTGGACTCCTGCAAGTGCTGACCCTACCAGCTTCAATACTCGCCATCACGCAGTCGATCGCAAAGGTAGGCCTTGCTATCGCTTTTCCGTTTCATCATGTGCTTCACCCAGGCATCACGCTCGTAGTCGATTACCACATGCTCCCAAACACAGGCATGAAAATGTCGATGATCCTGTGACGCAAAATCGACGCTTCCAGGTTCGGCAGCCACAAGCATCCGTAGTGCGATGTCACCGTAGGCCCACCAGTTAACCAGCAGCCAGGTCTTCATTTCGCCGGTGTGGAGGATGACGTATCCGAACCCATGGTGATGCCCTTCCTTATTACAAATTTCCGGAAAGGTCGCTTCGACGCACTGCCTGGCACTCTCGATCAGCGGGTCACAAGGGGCAAGATCGGTGTCGTCCGTTATCAGGTATGGTTTGAAGCAGACATCTGCTATCTCCCAACACTTCAGGAACCGAATACTGCGCGCCTTGTAGGGTTCAATGTCATGCATCTCGTCTCTCCTTGGGAAGGACTGCGAGCGACATGGGTTCGATAAGCTCTCGCAGACAGTGGAAATTTCGAGATAGGATACGGTCAGATTTGGACCAATGTAATGATCCATTTCCAGAAAAAACTTATAGTCCACTTTTTCTCGGGGCTGCGAATTGGGTGCACGGTAGCCGGGAAGCTCTGGGGTCGCAGCGAATCGTTGAGTTGATCGCGAACTTTAAGAACTGCCGGAATTGAATTCCCATTGGTGACGCTCAGCCTGGGTGCAAAGCTTGGGTCAACACAGAGCACTGCCGGCCAAAACTTGCCACTTGCGGCGCTCAAAATGCCCCCGATACTCGCCGTTCGAGTTAGCCGAACTTCCCCAACTTGACACGATGTACTATCACCATCTACAGTTGTAAAAGTCTTCTTCTACAAATGTAGATATACGAATGTCCGACGAAGAACTCTCTGCTTTCGAACTTGAAGTGCTACAGCATCTATGGCACCTAGAGCAAGCCTCGACACCCGAATTGCATCGGAGAGTTTGCAATGTCCGCGATGTCAAATACTCGACCGTGCGGACCATCGTCGATCGCCTGGAACGAAAACAGGCCATTGAGCGGATAGCTCAACAAGGACGTGCCCAGGTTTTTCGGCCACTACTAAGCAAGGCTGAGGTGTCGTTGCCCATGACCCGCAAATTTGTCGATCGGGTGTTTGCTGGCGACTCGCGACCCCTCCTCAGCCACCTGCTCGATAGTGCAACATTGGATTCCCGTGACATCGCGTACCTCGAGTCAGTCATTGCGCGTCGAAAGAGTGAGCTAGACGACAATGACTAGCTACTGGCTTACGAATGCCACTCTGAGCCTTTCAGTGCTTATTGGCTT
>DDIP01000102.1:19895-27800 GCA_002338605.1 Proteobacteria bacterium UBA1847
ACGGCCGCGGCTGAAGATGTGGTTGAGCTTAGGAGCCGTCTTTGCCTGGTACCTGCCGTGGCCGACGCTGATAGCATTGTGGTCGCCGGGTGGCATGCTTGTACCCTACATTCGATCGGAATCACTTCAAACGCTACCAATTGAGTCCATGACCGTAGCGCTTCCTTCTACTGCGATATGGCTTTCTTGGCAGTGGATCGCTGCATCGGCAACTGCCCTAGGTCTGCTCTTATTCATAGCAAGATTGATCGCTCATCAACGCCAACTTCAGGCCTGGCGCAATTACGCCGTACCGGCTTCTGAAGTTTGGCGCCGGACAGGGATTGCGGATACAACCGTGCCGCTATTTGTAGTAGATGGTCTGGACAACGCGTTTGTCAGTGGCTACTTCCGCCCGCGTATTTGGATCGGCCGGTCCCAGGTTACCAGCCCTGCGCTGGCAAGTATCCTTAAGCATGAGCTTATGCATGCTCGCCATCACGACAACTTCATTCTTTTATTCGTAACGTTAACAGTAGATATTTTTTGGTGGAATCCCATGGTGCGGCTTTTGGGGCGTCAGGTCCGTCGTAACGTTGAGTTGAGCTGCGACGTGGCATGCAAGAGATTATCACCCCGCTATCGAGACGACCTCGCCCACGAGCTCTTGAACCGACAATACCGCATCTTGAAATCCAGCCTTATCAATCCGATGGCCTGGACCCAGCGATTCAACGTCTACCGGATACACCAACTCGCCAAGGACACGACCATGAAGTTTCGCCATCTCTGCATCCTCGTGCTAATGCTTTGCACCAGTATCTTTTTCGTATCTAACATAGCGATGGGTCAGGCAACAACAGACGAGCAGCAAATCGTCAACCATCTAACGATCACGACTATTGAAGGCGATAGCAAGCGCGAAGCGATAACCGAGTTCATTGGTGAACCTGAAGTCAAGAAATTGATTCGCTTGGCAGAGAAAGCAGATGTAAGACTTGATACGCGTATGGAGGGCCAGTATCGGCGGGTAATTGTCATAGAGAGCGCCGACATGGATGAGACCCGTAAGGTGGTGGCAGCTTTCAAGAATACGGCGATGGAAAGATCTATGACAGGCCTTGTTAGCGGCGACTCAGGCGCGTCAATGCTAATCCAATTGGGCTTTGAAGCGACGGGCCAAATACCGTACGCAGTAACTTTGGCACCTGGCGACGGCCAATGGTCTGGCGTGACTGTCGGCGACTACCTCGTGCGTGTACGGCCGGACCGCGCTAGATCTGGCGACCAAGCGCTTGTCATCTTCGCCGCTCACATCAGTCGGCTTGGCGAGGGCTCGTACGAACTGATTTCGTCACCGAGAGTCACTACTGAAATGGGCAAGGAGGCAGTGATTCAGGTCGGCAACACGGAAGACATGTTTACTCTAAAGCTACTGCCCACGCCGCTCCTTTAGATAACCGAGAGGAAGCTGGACCCTGACGTAACATACGTTTGACGGGCAGACCCTGGCTAGAGCGACCGCTCAAAGCGAAGAACGGGTCAAGAGTCACCGCCGCCGAGCGTCGAAATCGCGGATCTTTTACAGAGCGCTAGATAAATTACGGACCGCTACCCGAGCTACTGCGAACAAATCTGCAACGAAGTATTTGAGTCGCAAAGCGCCTTTCTTGCGATTGACGCTCCAGCCAAGTGTCCCTGTATCTCAAGCGCGCCAATCATCTCCACAAACTCGTCGTACATGCCGGGATCTCTCGTGACGGCGTGCTCGATAAGCTCGTAGGCCCGAAAATCGTCGCCGTCGTTGCCTCTGCGAGCGAACTCGAACACCAACGGTGAGATGTCGTCCAGCGGGATCTCAACTGCCCAGCCAAACCGCTCCGACAAGCCGCTATAGTGTTTTTCAAGTCCCGCCAGACCCAGTCGATATACGTCAGGCCCGGGGCGCCAGCCTTCGAAAAGGCGCTGCAATGACCAGTTGATCGCCGGCAATGTCGTCGAACTGTGCGACTCATCGGGAAACGCGGTCTCAAGAAGTTTGATCGTTGCTGTGCCGGCACTTTGCCACTCGTCGACAAAATTCCGATGCTGAATAAGCGAGTCATCTCCCTCGTTGGCCACCGTTACGGCCACCGTTCTTCTGTTTGCCCGTTTCGATGAGATTGACTGTAGGATTGCGTCCGCCTCGGTACCATCGTCCCACCACAATGCTGGGCTAAACGCGAAGTAGGCGTCAAATGAATCAAGTTCTGAACGAAGTGTATTGAGTGTGAACAATCCGCTCAGTGAGTGCCCCACCAAAATCCTGAACGGGTGAGTGTTGTACGCGGTATCAATGTGATCAACGAGCTCTTCGGCGATGAATTGCCGAAATAGACTTTCGTACTCGTTCTTTCGGCCGTCCGCCGGAAAGTTTGGCCGTGTTTCTTTCGCCCCATCCTTGGAGACAACTCCTACAACAATAAAATCCGGCATTCTGTTTGCGTTGTTAGCTAGATGTCGAACCGTCGCGACTGTTGTTAGAAACTCAGCCTCACCGTTTAGCACATAGATCACTGGATACGATCGGCTTAGATCGCTGGGAGCGCTCACCAATATTTCCCGTAATTCGCCAAGTGCCCTCGAGTTAATTGCGTAGCGAATTCCAAGATTGATGTCGTCCTTTGCCGCTTTGTCTGCAAATGTGACGTGAGTTGGGTGAAGGAGTACGACCAGAATAGCGGCAACAGTCAGGAGTTTTGGCTTCATGATCGCTAGAGACCTAATCTGCCGTAGATACTGCACCAACCCGAGGACGAGACCGCTGAGTCTGGAAATACGTTTGAATTTGCCGAAACACTGATCGAAAGCAGGACGCATGTCGCCAGAGCTATAAGCCCGGCAATGGACCTGCCACGTGTTCTCCGGTGTGTACCCAGCAACTCGGTGCGTATTATTAATTCGTGACGGTTATTTCGAAAGCCGGCAACTCCTGTGGCGCTCGACGTTGGAATGACCGTCTTGTACAACGCTCGTGCGTAGTCCGCGAGGCTGTTGTCGGGCTCATCGCAGATGACAGAATGGTCGCAGGATCGTTCCTGATCAGACCGAAACAGCCTCTCACAATGGCTGATGAAAGGGACAAACCAAAGCAAGCAACGGAGGCTGCGAAACATTACGTTCCAAACCAAGTCGAAGCGACGAAGATGGACGAGTTCGTGATGCAGAACTAGGTTTCTTTCACGGGGTGAGTACTTCCGGAAAAAGTCGTCAGGCAAAACCAGGGTGGGAATGAGACCGTTCATGACGGCAGGGCTGCAACAATACGAACTAAGTACCGTTTTCGGTGCCGGAAATACATTTGCGCGCATGCAAGACTGCTCAACTTGCAACAACTGCTCAACCGAAGGTGCACTAAATGAACCCTGAACCTTGCGGCGAACTTGAATTGATTTCCAAGTACTAACTGAGCCGGTGGCCAGCACACCGATCATCCAAAGCCCCAGCAAAGCGACCTGTATGGTATCGGTCGCCGCAACACCCAAAGCGGGGTAATTCCATATGCGAACGCCGTCGGTGATCGTTGACGGCGCGAGCGCAGCCAAAGGAGGAACGAGAAGAACACCCCAAAGTGTATAGGCCCAGTTCGTGCCAGCAAGCCTCGCTACAATTGGGCGGGCCAAAAGGATTATCGCAATCGTCATGAGGTAGGCCACGCCCAACCAGGACAGCACACCAACAGCGCCCAGGAACGTCACTGAGACAGCCGCTCAATTAGACTACGGAGTTCGTCGAGATCTGAATCAGAAAGCTTTTCAGTTTCAACGAAGTCGGACAATAGCGGAGATACCTCTCCGTCAAACAAACCTGTTATCAACTTATTTGCCTGTCGTTGCCGGTATGACTCTTTCGTTATCTCTGGAAAGTAAAGAAAACCACCTGGTGCCTCTTCGTAGCTAATAGCGCCTTTCTCCACCAACCGTCGAATGAGCGTATTTACCGTTTTCCTATGCCAGGACCGCTCTTCCGACGTGGCTTCGACGATTTCTCGGCTTCGCAACGGGCTTGCTCGCCAAAGGGCGCTCATTACGATTAGCTCTGAATCAGTAATTTCTATAGGCACATTCATTATTTTGGACTACATTCATAGTCCAATAGACCACATTCGTAGTCCAAGTGTCAAATTAGAAATAGTTGTTACATGCCAAGCGCCGAATTTGGCGGTACTGAGATGGTCGCCAGTAGCTGTTAGAATCGTCTTCTGCTGACCCATTCCGATCGCTGGCGATTTAATGCAAAGATGCTCTAAATGAGGGGACTGATGCGGCGATTCATTGCACTAATAGTCATGCTGTTCGGCTCCGCGGCTTTCCTACCGACAGCTTCGGCTGAACAGGACAATGTTGTATTCGGCTGCAACTACACGATATCCATGTTGATCGACGGTGAGGAGTTCAAGGTATCCCACCAAGATCGTGTCCTCAGCGGAAGCGCGATTCCTTTTGAAATGCAGGGACTCATGCTCGAATTGCGCGTGTCGGAGGCATCCGCCGAATCCGCCAAAATTGAGTTTATCCTTTCGGAAAAGTCAGACGATGCTTGGCATGAAATTTATGTTTCTCCTCCATCGATTGAGGCAAAGTACGAAACGCCAACGGAATTCACGTTTAAAGATGACATTGTGACAATTGCAGCCTACGTGTCGGTCTCGATAGTCAGGCGGTAGCCTGTTTGGACCGCCCTGTGACGGTCGCCAGTAACCGCCGCAATGGTCTTCTGCTACCCCAATCGGAGTTTGTACAAAGTTTGTTTTTCATGAAATCAACATCCGACGCAATACTGACCAATGACGATTGATAAAGCATTTCGCTACTTTCGCTCACGACTGTTGAAGACAGGGATAGGTGTCCCGAAAGAGCGATCGCGCCCAGAGGCGTTTGGTAGTAGGTGTTCCGAGATAGAATTGTACGATGGAGAATTTCGATTGGTCTTCGACGGTAGGGACTCGATGCTAACGCTCGAAATTTCGCATGGCCCGCCCGGTGCGCGAGGTGGTTGGCTGGACATATATAGCGCGCACTGTGCTAACAATGAATTTGCAGAGAACGAAGATGAAAACCTCGGATTTGAAGAATCAGTTGCGTATGGAGTTGCAGTCGTCGCACCGGCAAATTGAATGGCCGCTTGCTGTTTTGAGGCTGTCGCCAGGACGCTGGCATTGCAGCCGCTCGAAAAATCTGCGGTAAGATGACGGCCTGTGACCCGAATATGCCATTCGGCTCAATCAATAGAAGAATCAATCACGATGAAACTTGCAACTGGCGTATTCGATGTGTGGGCTTTTCGGCGGGACACAGATGCGATCAGATTCTTGCTCCTCTACACGTCACAGACCAAAGCGGACCGACATTTCAACGGTGCAAGGTATTGGCAGATCCCGAGCAATTTCGTAAGAGATAATGAAACAATAGAGGATGCAATTATTCGTCGCTTGGGTGAATTTGGACTAACTGCGGCGACGATCTGGGCAGGGGAACATGCCTATGTCATATACAACCGCCGTTTTCGGGAAATGCAGTTGGTTGGAGTGTATGCGGCTGAATCTCGGGACACCGAAATCCAGCTCGAGCCCGAAGAGCATTCCGACTATGGTTGGTACACGATGGACGAGTGTCTTGAACGGGTTCGCTATCGGGGGCTCAAGGAAGGGTTGCAGTCCGTGCATGACTACGTCACCGGAATTCCGGAGCCCGCCGAAGAACTCTGTTTGTACCGAAGTTCCGAGTGAGGGCACAAAGTCACTCCTTGAATTGCAATAGGAATCGACATGTATTTTCCAATGCCGGAAGGCGATCCATGCTTCTTTTGCGAGATTTCGAACGGCAACAGTCATCAATGGCAAATCGTCGAAGAAGACGAATTAACAATGACCCTGCTGAATGGTCGCCAATTCGAGATTGGCCAATGTATCGTGATCGCGCGCCGCCATGCACCGACCCTACTTGACTTAGAAGAAGCCGAAGAATCTGCTGTAATGGCCGCCGCCAAACGAGTAACAAGAGCATTGGTTCAATCCTATTCCCCAGACGGCGTTCTGCTCTATCAGAACAACGGCGTCGGAAGCGGTCAGGAAGTACCACACTTCCACCTACACGTTGTCCCCCGGCAACCCGAAAGTGACTGGGGGTTCGGTCCTCCGCACCTGGAAAGACTGGAAAGAGAAGGCCGATTGGCGCACCAAGATCATCTGGTCGTTACGGACGCGAAGAAACAGGCTGTTGCAGAAATTCGTCGGAACTTGTGCACGGCTCCTCGTGCGGACGATTGAAGGTAGTTCGACCGGAGATAGAGTGATGTCCACTACCCAACGGCCCCCGTCCAATTTCAATCTGAGATTCAGCAAATGCGAGCGATAATATTCGACTTGGATGGGACATTGCTGCAGTCAATGGCAGTAGATTGCGAAATCTTGGAGCGGTCAATTGCGGAAATTCTCGGCTCAGTTCGGTTTCGAGACAACTACAATTGCTATGACAATGTTACCGACCGTGGAATAGTTGAGGAACTCATGGTTGACAATGGTTTCGCGCCGAATATAAGCACTGTCAACGCAGTCCGGGATGCATTCGTGCATGCATTGAGCAATCACATTGAAAGGTCAGGTCCGTTCATTGCGGTTCGAGGGGCCTCTCAGTTCCTTGGACAGCTTTGCACTGATGCAAATACTCGGGTGGCAATTGCAACAGGCTGCTGGCGGAAGTCGGCTATGCTGAAACTTGAGTCGTCCGGTTTGGAAATATCCGGCATTCCAATCGCGACTTGTGACGACACTGCATCGAGAACTGAGATCATGCAAATAGCACTCGGACAGCTGGGGGCGCCTTTTAGTTCGGTGACATACTTCGGCGATGCGCTGTGGGATGTCGAAGCGTGTGAAGCACTTGATTGGCGTTTTGTTGCCGTCGGTTCCGATCTTGCCGGAATAGAATCCTACGAAGGACTGTTGATCTGATCTGGCCGACTACTATACTTTTCGTCTTGCAATGAACCGACATTCAAACGGCAAGGCTTGGAAAAAGCAGCCGCTCAGATTGAATGCGAAGAAAGGGTCAGGAGTTGCCCCTCGTCTTTACTGAGGCCTTCGTACCAGCCGCGTCGTTATTACGTTGCGGCCTACCTGTTGGCCCAGGTCAAATCCGGCAATCGAATCGTAGCGAAAGTGGATGCCGAGATACACGCGGGAAATCGCGCACTCCATCGCGGCATCGGAGAAGCTATCGAAGCTGCGGGTAGCCGGCAACATCTGGATCTTGCCTGAGAATGGGCCCGCAATATCGACCTGCTCCGTGCGCATCGTGAACGAGTATTCCTTTCCGAATACTTCGGCAAATGCGCTCTGCGCTGCGGCGCAGGCTGCTCCGTGGGCGGACGGGTAGGATGGAAATGCATAGGTATGTTGATGTGTGTTGGTCCAGGACTCTTCGGGGACTGTGTTCGGGTTGCCGTCGTTCGCCGCCCATCTAATAGCGGTGTACGGCCGCCAGTGATTGTAGAAAAATTTGTTTTCGAAAACGCTCACGTAGGCGTCAAAGATAGCCATATTCAAAAGCGCGAAGAGTCTGGCAGACTCAACCAGCTCAAGATCTTCTTGCGCAACAAGGTCTCGGGCAAGACGATTGTGTGAATTCTCCGCAAAGTCTTTCCACCAAAGCGCGAGATGCGTTTGGTCCGGGGTTCGGCTCATACTTTGAAACCGACCAACCGCTTTTACTTCATCGAAGGCCTCCGTGTAAGCATCGCTGTCTATATCGGGAGGTGGCAGTGCGCGAAACTGGTCAGCACTATCCAGGGCGAAACCATTCGCTTTTCCCCAGCCTGCGCCGAATATGAACCCTTGTGGTGTGCTGCTGTGTTCGGAAAATTCCGCGTAGACTCCTGGCCCCATCG
>DDIP01000131.1:0-337 GCA_002338605.1 Proteobacteria bacterium UBA1847
GTGAATACGCCAGGGTCTGAAATCACTGGCAACCGCGGTGGCATTCATAACTCTGTGACACGCACCGTCATGAAGCCCACACACATGATCGGTGGCTACGCGCAGCTCAGCTACGGATTCAACTACTACGGCACCGTCGGTTCCAATCGCGACGAATTCATCATCGTTCGAAAAATGAGCAAGGTCGACTGGATGGACGACGGCGATATAGCCGATGCCATGCAAACGGAGGCCCTGGGATGAAGATTCGGGCGCAGATTGGCAAGGTCCTTAACCTGGACAAATGCATCGGTTGTCACACCTGTTCGGTTACTTGCAAGAATGTCTGGACCTCGCG
>DDIP01000131.1:444-5790 GCA_002338605.1 Proteobacteria bacterium UBA1847
CGCGCGAGGGCATGCACTATGCCTGGTTCAACAATGTCGAGACCAAACCGGGTATCGGCTACCCGAAGGAATGGGAAAGCCAGGATCGCTGGAATGGCGGCTGGGTGCGCGACAAGAATGGTCGGCTAAAACCGAAAATCGGTGGCCGCTGGCGTGTGCTCGCGAACATTTTCGCAAATCCCGATATGCCGTCCATCGACGACTACTACGAACCCTGGGACTACGATTACCAGCACATGCAGTCAGCCCCGGATGCACCGACGATGCCGACGGCGAGGCCGCGTTCGGTGATCTCGGGCAAGCGCATGCCAAAAATCGTATGGGGCCCCAACTGGGAAGAGATTCTTGGTACCGAATTCGAACACCGTTCGAAGGACTACAACTTCGAAGGCGTACAAAAAGAAATCTACGGCCAGTTCGAAAGCACCTTCATGATGTACCTGCCGCGGCTTTGTGAGCACTGCCTTAATCCGTCTTGCGTGGCGGCCTGTCCGTCGGGTGCGATATACAAGCGCGAGGAAGACGGCATCGTTCTCATCGACCAGGACAAGTGCCGTGGCTGGCGTATGTGTGTTTCCGGCTGCCCGTATAAGAAAATTTACTATAACTGGAAATCCGGCAAGTCGGAAAAATGCACGTTCTGTTATCCGCGCATCGAGGCGGGAATGCCGACTGTGTGTTCGGAAACCTGTGTAGGACGTATTCGCTACCTCGGCGTTATGCTCTACGATGCAGACCGTATCGAAAAAGCGGCCAGTATCGCGAGCGAACAGGATCTCTACCAGGCGCAATTGGATGTTTTCCTTGACCCCAACGATCCAGAGGTCATTGCTGAAGCGCGCCGCCAGGGTATTCCGGACGACTGGATCGACGCCGCGCAGGCGTCGCCCGTTTACAAAATGGCAGTGGACTGGAAAGTAGCCTTTCCGTTGCATCCTGAATACCGCACGCTGCCGATGGTTTGGTATTGTCCGCCGCTCTCACCGATACAGTCCGCGGCAGAAGCCGGCAAGATCGGCCTCAACGGTGAGATTCCAGATGTCGACTCATTGCGTATTCCAGTGCGTTACCTTGCAAACCTATTGACGGCCGGCGAGGAGAAACCGATTGTGCTTGCGCTGGAGCGCATGCTCGCGATGCGTGCATTCATGCGTGGCCGACACGTCGACGGAGAGGATCGCGCGGACATTCTTGAACGTACCGGTATGTCGGTAGATATGGTCGAGGATATGTATCGCTGCATGGCCATTGCCAACTACGAAGATCGCTTCGTCATTCCAACCAACAAGCGTGAAAATGCGAGTTCGATTTATGACGGTTTCAGCGAACGCGGCGGCTGTGGATTTACCTTCGGCAGCGGCTGCGACTACACAGGACAGTCAAGCGCCGACGTGTTCGGGGGCAAGGCTAACAGCCGACGCAAGTTCTTCCCGATTCGGGTCAAGGAAACCGGCGACAGCCAGAAATCCAAAGAGCCGGAGAACACGCCGTGGAGGCGATGATGGCCGAATCCCTGACACTACGGGTGCTGGCGCGCCTGATGGCCTATCCGGAGCAGCCGCTGCTCGATGCGGTACCGCGAATGGTGGATGTCCTGAATACTGAAGAACGGCTGCCGGCGCCATTGCGCGGGCAGCTGAACGCCTTCATGTGTGGCATGGCGGCGCGACCACTGATGGATTTGCAGGAAGAATACGTTGTGTTGTTCGATCGGGGCCGCGCGATGTCCCTGCATTTATTTGAGCATGTGCACGGCGAATCTCGCGACCGTGGCCAGGCCATGGTTGATTTACTCGAACTGTATCGTGCCGGCGGTCTCCAACTCGACGCGCGCGAATTGCCCGATTATCTACCCCTGATGCTCGAATACCTGTCTACTCGGCCGCGTGCGGATGCTCGCGAACTACTTAGCGATGCCATGGGCGTTATCGTATTGCTCGGCGCACGTCTTAAAGAGCGAGGTTCGGAATTCGCTTTATTATTTGAGGCGATCGAAGTCATCGGCGGCAGCCCGGTCGAAGCCGAGGCACTGAGACGACGAGCTGCGACGGAAGGGCCAGATATGAGCATCGAAAAAATGGATGAGATCTGGCAGGAAGAGCAAGTAACGTTTATGGGCAACAGTGATCCAGCCGGGTCGTGCGGGGCTCGCCCTGATTCTCGGCAAGACTCAATCGCGGTGGCCGGCATTGGTCTGCGCGTCGAAGAGACGCCGGCAGCAGGGCACGTCTCAAGGACCCGCATCGGGAGGTAACTGAGCATGGAAAATTACATTAACCAATTTATATTCGGCGTGTATCCGTATGTCGCCGGGACCGTTTTCATTTTCGGTTCTCTGCTGCGCTTCGAACGTGGCCAATACACCTGGCGCGCGATGTCCAGTCAGATGCTCACACCGCGCTCAGCCAGTTTCCGGTACGCGAGCGTGGCCTTCCATGTCGGTATCCTGCTGCTGTTTTTCGGTCACCTCGTTGGGCTGCTGACCCCGAGTTGGATCTACGAAGGGATGGGACTGACAGCAACGGCGAAGCAACTCGCGGCCATGATTGCCGGGGGTCTATTCGGCCTGCTGTGCCTGTATGGCATCAGCTACCTGTTGTGGCGGCGGCTGTTCGTTTTAGCCGTGCGCGCCAACAGTGCAGCAATGGACACGTTTATCATTTGCCTGATCTGGCTGCAGCTTGTTACCGGCCTGGTCACAATTATCGTATCGGCGGGTCATCTCGACGGTCGGGTTATGCAGCAACTGGCGCATTGGGCGCAGCACATCGTTACCTTCCAGTCTGGCGCACATTCCTTCCTGCTGGGCGTGCCCTGGGTATACAAGCTGCATATATTGCTCGGCATGGTAATGTTTACAGCCTTCCCGTTCAGCCGGCTGGTGCACGTCTGGAGCTGGCCCTGGGCGTACGCGCGGCGTCGTTACCAGATCGTGCGACAACATTGAATCGACAACTTGACAGTCTCGATCACGGCGAAAACGACGCTGTGAGTAAACAGGCCGACGATACGCCTCCCACGAAGCCCGAGATTCGCATCCGTGTCGATGGCCGCGGCATCGACGACAGCGATATCGATCGCGAAGCCCAGTACCATAACGCGCCCAGCCTCGATGAGGCCAGACGACTCGCGGCACAGGCGCTAGTGATTCGTGAATTGTTGCTCGCTGAAGCCGTGGCGCAGGGCATTTCGGACGATACCGACAACGATACGCAGAGCGAAGCGCGGATCCGTGTGCTGATCGAACGCAATATCGACGTGCCGGACCCCACCGAGCCCGATTACCGCCGTTATTATGATGCCAACCCTGCGCGTATGCGAACCGCCGACCGTCATGAAGTCTCGCATATCCTGATTCCATCTCCGCCTGACGACGCTGAGCTGCGTGCCCTTGCAAGAAACCTGGCGGTGGAGCTTACCGGAGAGCTGCGTGCGGAATCGCGCCAATTTGCCGAAATCGCGCGTAAGCACTCGCGCTGCCCGTCTAAAGAAGCCGGCGGGTATCTCGGTATGATCGAGCGCGGTCAGACGGCACCCGAGTTCGAAAAAGTGCTCTCAAGGCTGCCGGTGGGCGAAGTACCCGAACACCCGGTAGAAACCCGCTTCGGTTTTCACATCGTGCTGATTCATGAGCGACACGCCGGCAATCCGCTGACCTTCGCTGCCTGCCACGAAAAAATTGCGGACTACTTGCGCGAGCATGTTCGTCGCCGAGCGATCAGTCAGTACATCCGCTTGCTTGCGGCCGAACACGATATCGAGGGTTTCGATCTCGATGCCGCCAATAGCCCGCTCGTGCAGTAGTCGGGAAGACGGCTGCATGCACACTGTCATCGAGGCGCGTTCGCTCTTGCTCGAGGCCGTCTCGCCGCTGCAGAGCACTGAAGTCCTGACACTGGGAGACGGATTGGGACGCGTGCTCGCACATCCGGAGCTTGCCACGTTCAGTGTCCCAAGTGCAGACAATAGCGCGATGGACGGCTATGCATTCTCGGCCGAAGACCACGCCAAGGCCGGCGGTGAGCTGCCGATTTCAGCTCGGATTCATGCCGGCGATGCGCCTGCATCGCTGGTCAGGGGCAGTGCCGCGCGGATTTTCACCGGCGCGACCGTTCCTGCTGGTGCCAACGTCGTGGCGATGCAGGAACGCTGCGTCGAGTGCAATGACATGCTGCGCATAGCAGGCGAGGTGAAAGCCGGTCAAAATATTCGGTATACAGGAGAGGATTTCCAGGTCGGTGATACACTGCTCGAAGCCGGACACCGGCTGAAACCGCAGGATGTCGGGCTGCTTGCGTCCGCTGGAATCGATCAGGTTGAGGTCGTACGGCGCGCCCGGGTTGCTGTACTGTCCACGGGTAATGAACTGGTGACCGCTGGCGAACAGCGTAGGGCCGGACGGATCTATGATAGCAATGGTCCGATGTTGTGCGCGCTGCTAACACAACTGGGCTGCACTGTCTTGCCGGCTTCGCCTGTCGCGGATTCACCCACCATGATTCGCAGCTTGCTCGATGCCGCTGCCGCCCAAGCGGATTTCGTAATCTCCACCGGCGGTGTCAGTGTTGGCGAGTCCGACTACGTGCGTCATGCCGTAGAAGACCTCGGCCATCTGGATTTGTGGCGCATTGCGGTCAAACCTGGAAAACCGGTGGCCTTCGGGGTGATTCGCGACACACCTTTCATAGGCTTGCCAGGCAACCCGGTTGCGGCGTTCGTCACGTTTTGCCTGTTGGCAGCGCCGGCAATCCGCCGATTGCAAGGTCGTTGCGATCCGGTACCTGTCGCCGTACGGTTACCGGCGGCCTTCAATCGTCCGGCTGCGCCGCTCGAGGAGTATTTACGAGTTTGCGTTAAGGACGGCAAGCTGCATCCTCACATGCAGCAGGGCTCGGGTATCTTGACGTCGGTGGTGCGGACCGACGGACTGGCGCAGGTGCATACCGATCATGGCGTTAGGTTTGGAGATCTGATTGATTTCCTGAGTTTTGAGACATTGTCGCACTAGCTGCACACGTACAAACCCGGAACCCTTTCGAGTTAATAGGTCATGAGCGACAACAATTTCATTCCTCTTCGCATCGCTGTGCTGACGGTATCCGACAGCCGCACGTCGGCGAACGATATCTCAGGCGACATCCTATGTGAGCGATTACTATCGGCCGGGCACAAACTCGTTGATCGCAAGCTGTTTCCCGATAATATTTTCCAAATCCGTGCCGCGGTGTCCATGTGGATCGCTGAACCGGACATTGATTGCATTGTGATCACCGGTGGCTCTGGTATTACCGGGCGCGATAGTACACCGGAGGCGATTCGGCCATTGCTGGTCCGTGAAATTCCAGG
>DDIP01000084.1:0-14197 GCA_002338605.1 Proteobacteria bacterium UBA1847
GAACAGTGGGAATCACTGACAAACGGATTGCCGCAGGAACATTGCTACGTCAACGTATTGCGTGACGCGATGGCGGTCGATACGGCAAAACCCTGTGGCATCTACTTCGGTACGACCGGCGGCCAGGTCTACGCCTCAAACGACAGTGGCGACCACTGGCAGGCGATTGTGAGAGATCTTCCAGCGGTACTGTCGGTCGAGGTACAGACGCTGTCGTGATCCGAGTAGCCCTGCCGTTCCATTTGCAAACTCTTGCGCGCGTCGATCGCGAAATCAGTGTTCAGGTGGAAGGTATTGCGACGCAGAAGACGGTGCTCGACGCGCTGGAGAAGGCCTGCCCGATGCTCAGGGGCACGATTCGCGATCACCTCACGCTGGAGCGTCGACCCAAGGTCCGCTTCTATGCGGATGGCAAGGATGTGACGCACGAGTCCCCGGATTCCGAACTACCGCAGGCAATCGTCAGCGGTGCAGAGCCGTTTCGAATAGTCGGGGCGATCTCCGGGGGTTAGGTCGGGCTCGCGTCATGGTTCCGACATTTCAGCCTAAAGAAATTCGTCCTTGCGGCCGATTCAGGACAAATGGCGAGCGAAATAAAATCAACGATCGGTCGATACGAAGTACTGAGTTCAATCGGCAAGGGCGCGCAGGGTAAGGTTTATCTCGGGCGCGATCCGACCCTGGACCGGCTGGTGGCGATAAAGGTACTCACTGCCGCGCATGCCGAACTCAGCAGCCTGACAGACGACGGCGTGCCGCTCGAGGGTCGTATATCGAGCAAGCTGAAGCACCCGAACATCATTCCGATTTTCGATGCGGGCGAATGCGCAATAGGGCCATACCTCGTATTCGAGTACGTTGAGGGGAAGACCCTCGCCCAGGTGCTCAAATCCACGGGCCCTTTATCGGTTGAAGCGGCTGTCCCTCTGATGACCGCGATCCTGCAAGGGGTCGCCGCAGCTCACAGCGCCGAAGTCCTGCACCTCGACCTCAGCCCAAGGAACGTGCTGATCGATGCGGACAACGTCCCTCGGGTAATGGACTTCGGGCTCGCACAGCATGTGAGTGCCGCTCGTGAACCTTGCGAGTTTGCCACCGGAACCTTGCGCTACATGGCCCCGGAACATTTCCTGAGTAAACCGCTCGGACCCTGGACCGACATTTTCGCCCTGGGCAGTACGTTCTACGAAATCGTAACCGGTCAGCGCGCCATGGCCGGTGTTGTGTTTGAAGATATTCGTGACGAGATCATTTCAGGACCAACCGACTTCTCGCCTTTCGATGAGGACCCGCACGGCGCAGCCTTTGTGAGATTCCTGGCCGGGGCCCTCGAGAGAAGCCAGGAAGGTCGCTATGCCAACGGCGCGGTAATGACAGAGGCTTTCGAGCTGTTCCTGGCGGAGTCGGGTCTGCAAGCCAATGCCCAGACCTCGACGCCCAACCACAGCACGATCGACTTCCTGTTGCGCCGCATGCAACGGACCGGGGACTTCCCGACGATTTCGCGGACGCTGTCGGACATCAACCGGCTGACCGGCGACGATGCCGGTGCCAATGCCGACAAGCTTGCCAACGTTATCCTCCGAGACTTTGCGTTGACGGGCAAGCTGCTAAAGCTGGTGAATTCCGCGTTCTATGGCTCGCGTGCATCAAAGGTTACAAACATCTCGGACGCGGTCGTTCTGCTCGGCGTTGAAAAAGTGCGCATGACCGCCAACAGCCTGACATTCTTCGGCCACATGAAAGGCGACTCGGCAATCCTGAAAGACTCCATGACGAAATCGTTTCTCAGCGGCCTGATTGCGCGTCACCTCGCACGGATCGAACGATTGCCCGGGATGGAAGAGGCGTTTATCTGTGGCATGTGTCAGAACCTGGGCGAGAATCTCGTCATATTCTATTTCCCTGATGAGTTTGCCGATATCAACGACTTGATGGAGACCCGAAACCTTGGCAAGTCGGCAGCAGCGCGCGGCGTACTCGGTGTCGCCTACCACGACCTCGGTGCGGCCGTCGCGAAGAGCTGGAAACTGCCGAATGCCATTGTGGAGTCCATTCGAGGTGCACCACCGGGTCCAATACACAAGCCCGACTCGTCTGACGAACAGATGAGAGACATGGCCATTTTCGCAAACGAACTCTGCGACCTGTTTCAGTATCGCGAGCGTGACGAAATCGATACGGCGGTGCAGGAACTGCTGACTCGATTTGCACCAAGCGTACAAATTCAGTTCGACTTCTGTGTCAAGCTGATGGCGGCGGGCTTCGAGAAACTCAAACAGTTCGCACCGATCTTTGAAATCAATGTTGCATCGAGCAATTACTGTCGGTCCGTGCAGTCCTGGCTCAACCACTGCGCGAACAAAGCGCGCGATCAAGGCAAGCCGGTAGAAACGGCTTGAGCAAAGCCAGACCGGGAAGCGCGCCGCCTCCGAATCCGGTCGTCGCCATGTAACGCAAGCTGGTAACATCCTCTCTGCCCGGAAAACCGAAACAGAGAACAATGGCAGATCCTGCAGACCGCCTCAGTGAGCTAAAAATTGATCGCAGTGCGTACCAGCCTGCCGGACGCGCGTGGCTGTGGCCCGTGCTCGGCATTGCGTTCATCGCAATTGCAATCATCACCTGGTATTTGCTCGACCGCACGGGCGGTGCTATTGACGTAGAAACCGAAATTGCACGTCGGCCGCCCAGTGCTGCCGCGGCAAATAGTGTACTCGACGCATCCGGCTACGTTACCGCACGCCGTGAAGCTACTGTGTCATCCGAGGTCACCGGCAAGGTCACGGAAGTCCTGATCGAGGAAGGCATGAGCGTCGAGGCAGGCCAAATCGTCGCGCGCCTCGATGACACCACGCAACGTGCCCAGGTCGCACTCAGCAAAGCGCAACTGCAGTCAGCCCGCGCCGCAATTGCGGAAGTCGAAGCACAGCTACGCGCGGCACGACTCGAACGCGACCGGCTGCGCGAACTCGTCGCTCGCAAGCTCACCAGCACGTCAAGCGTTGATACGGCCGAAGCCAGCTTCGATGCCCTCGCCGCCCGGCTTGCGGCCGCTCGTGACAACGTGACCGTGTCCGAGAAAAGCCTCGCTCTTGCACAAGATGCACTTGATGACATGACGATACACGCGCCTTTCGGTGGCATGGTCGTCTCCAAGAATGCACAGCCGGGCGAAATGATATCCCCGATTTCTGCCGGGGGTGGTTTCACTCGCACCGGCATTTGCACGATCGTCGACATGGATTCGCTGGAGATCGAAGTCGATGTCAACGAGGCCTATATCCAGCGCGTCAAGCCGGGGCAGGCCGTCAGCGCAACACTCGATGCTTACCCGAACTGGCAGATCCCGGCAGACGTGATTGCCATTGTCCCGACGGCCGACCGCCAGAAAGCGACGGTGCGTGTTCGAATTGGTTTTCGCGAACGGGATGAGCGAATTCTCCGTGACATGGGTGTGAAGGTCGCATTCCTTGGCAGTGAATCACCGCCGACAGACTCGAAAGACCCGCAGGGTGTGATGGTATCGAGCAGTGCAATACAGGAAGACGCCGACGGACCTTACGTATGGCGTGTTTCAAACAACCGCGTGGAGCGCCGCGCCGTGGTACTCGGCAGTGCCGCCGACCGTGACCGTGTGCTGGTACTGGACGGATTGCAAACCGGCGATACAATTGTGCGCTCGGCCGACGCACCACTCCGCGCCGGGCAGGACGTAATAACAAAATAGCAGGGGCAAGAGATGGCGGAGATACTGGCAAAGCTTGAAGGCGTCAGCCGTGTGTATCAGAAAGGCAAGGAGCGTGTCGATGTGCTGCACGAACTGGACCTTGAGATCGAGAAAGGCGATTTCCTGGCCCTGATGGGCCCGTCCGGCTCCGGCAAGACGACGTTGCTCAACCTGCTCGGTGGACTCGACAAACCGACGGCCGGAACCGTCAGCGTCGGCGGCGCAACCTTGTCATCAATGAGCAACAGCCAGCTGTCAAACTGGCGTGCGACCCACGTCGGATTTATTTTCCAGTTTTACAACCTGCTGCCGGTACTGACCGCGCGCAAGAACGTCGAGCTCCCGCTGCTGTTGACCAATATGTCCGCCAAGGAACGTAGTAAACGTGCCTCACTGGCGCTGGAAATCGTCGGGCTGGCCGACCGGGCCAACCATCGCCCCCGAGAGTTGTCAGGTGGCCAGGAACAGCGCGTTGCGATCGCCCGGGCGATTGTTTCCGATCCGCAGTTGCTGTTGTGCGATGAACCAACTGGCGACCTCGACCGCTCGACAGCTGACGAAATTCTTGGATTACTGCGCTCATTGAACGCCGATCATGGCAAGACAATCATCATGGTGACCCACGACGCCCAGGCCGCCAACTACGCGCGCCGTACACTGCACATGGACAAGGGCAAGCTGGAAACCCGGGCGACCGCATGAAATACTTCGGCCTCATCTGGAAGAACGCCTGGCGCAAGAAGATTCGCACGTCACTGACCATCCTTTCGGTGCTGGTCGCGTTCTTGCTATTCGCTCTATTGAACGCGATCGGCTACGCATTTCGCGCCGGCGAAGATGTGTCGTCGGCGGAACGACTGGTTGTTATTCACAAGATCTCGCTGATCAACCCGCTGCCTATCAGCTACGAGGCACGCATCGCATCGACACCGGGTGTTGCCGAAGTCACGCATGCCTCCTGGTTCGGCGGTTACTACCAGGAGAAGCGTAACCAGTTCGCGCAATTTCCGGTCGACATAAAAGAATACTTTGCGTTGTATCCCGAGCTCATCATCGCGCCCGAGCAACTTGAAGCAGCGGCACAGAATCGAATTGGCACCATAGTCGGCCACGAACTCGCCGAACAATTCGGCTGGAAGCTTGGTGATCGAATCCCGATTCAGGCAACGATCTGGACCAAGGCAGACGGTGGGCGTACATGGGAGTTCGAGCTTGAAGGTATCATGCGATCCAATGATCCGCGCGGCAGCACGGCCTTTATGCTGTTCAACCACGATTATTTTGACGAGGCCCGTGCTTTCGGCAAGGGTACGGCGGGCTGGTATGTCCTTCGTATCGCGCCAGGCGCTGACCCGGTCGAAGTTGCCAACGCGATCGATGCCCAGTTCGCGAACTCGCCGAATGAAACGGAAACCAGTACTGAGGCCGCGTTTGCTGCGTCCTTCGCGAAGCAGTTCGGCAACATCGCAATGATTGTACAGCTGATCCTTGGCGCGGTTTTCTTCACCTTGTTGCTGGTTGCCGGCAATACGATGTCGCAGTCAGTCCGGGAACGCATCCCGGAACTGGCCGTACTGAAAACGCTTGGCTTTCGCGACAGCACCGTGCTCGGCATCGTACTCTCGGAATCCATCCTGATCATCGCACTCGGCGGGCTGCTCGGTCTCGGCATCGGCTGGGTCCTGGTTCAGGGTATGGCGCAGCAGCTAAGCGCGTCATTGCCGGGTGTCTACCTGTCACCGCAAGCCTTGCTGCTTGCAGTCGGTATCATGATTGGCGCCGGTATTTTCGCCGGGTTCTTTCCGGCATTGAAAGCCATGCGCCTGTCCATTGTTGATGCGCTGGCGCGCGGCTGAGGGACGTCAATGAAGTTTCTGAATCAGGCATTCGCCGTTACGATGCTCAATCTTCGTAATCTGCCGCAACGTGCCGGTGGGTCGGTCGTCGCCGTTGTCGGCGTCGCAGCCGTCGTGCTCGTTTTTGCTGCGGTACTTTCCATGGCAGCAGGGTTCGAGCGTACGATGCTACTGGCGGGTTCCGATGACACGGCTATCGTACTCCGCAGCGGCTCAACCGCCGAATTGAACAGCGGCCTTAGCAACGACCAGGCGCTGATCGTGGCGAACGCACCGGGCGTAATGCGTGACGGCGATTCACCGATCGCCTCCGCCGAGCTCTACGTCGTCGTCGATGTTGCCAAGCAGTCGACGGGCGATGACGCCAATGTGCCGCTGCGGGGCGTGCAGCCTTTCGCATTTGAGTTGCGCCACAACGTCAAGATCACCGAAGGCAGGATGTTCGAGGAAGGCAGGAACGAACTAGTTGTCGGTCGCGCCGCCCAATCAGAGTTTGGGGGCCTCGGCGTGGGCGACGAGATTCGCTTTGGTCAGACCAGATGGACGGTAGTTGGTGCATTCGAAGCGGACGGCAGCGTTTCCGAATCCGAGCTTTGGACTGACTTGCGCGTGCTGCAGACCATGTACAACCGAGGCAGCAGCGTACAATCGGTTCGTGTTCGGCTGGTTAGTCCGGAAGCAATTGAAGAGTTGTCGCAGGCGCTCGCCGACGATCCACGCATTGACGTCGATGTCACCAGCGAGAAGGACTACTACTCAAGCCAGGCAAAGCCGCTCAGCCAGTTCATCAAGATTGTCGGTTATCCACTGACGATCCTGATGGCAATTGGCGCCGTATTTGGCGCGCTGAATTCAATGTACGCGTCGGTCAGCGTGCGTGGCAAGGAAATTGCGACACTGAGAGCTCTCGGGTTTGGACCGTTTTCGGTACTGGTGTCCACCATGGTCGAATCGACACTGTTGTCGCTGATCGGTGGCATCGTTGGCGGCGTGCTCGCCTTTGCTCTGTTCAACGGCTTCCAGGTCTCGACTTTGAACGGCGCGAGTTTCAGCCAGGTAGTGTTCGATTTTGCTGTTACACCGGATCTGCTGTCGCAAGGTCTTGTCGCGGCGTTGATTATCGGGCTGATCGGCGGATTCTTTCCCGCCATTCGTGCGGCGCGATTGCCGGTCGCACAGGCATTACGTGAGTTGTAGAAACACGCCCTAACGCCTGATCCCGAGGCGCTGCATCTTGGAACGCAGCGTGCTCGGCGGCATTCCAAGAATTTCTGCAGCGCCACCGGTGCCCGAGATCTTCCATCCGGTTTGTTTGAGCACGTTCATGATGTAAGCACGGTCCACAGCCAGAAGTCCGCCGGTATATTCGGTCGTTGTGGTTTGTACGGCGTCACCGAGGTCCTTCACCCACGGCAGCGACTCGGGCAGTTCAAGTACAGCTCCGGATGTCATCGAAACCAGTGCACGTTCAATGGTGCTTTCGAGTTCTCGAATATTGCCGGGCCAGTCGTGAGCCGTGAGCGCTCTTAACATGCGCGCTGAAATTGCGTCAACTTCGCGGCCCAGTCGAGCCGCATGTTTCTGCACGAAGTATTCCGCCAGTGGTGCGATATCGTTCTTGCGATTACGAAGCGCCGGCAACTCAATCGGGAAGCTGCTTATTCGATAGTACAGATCAGATCGGAATTCACCCTTTGCGATCGATTGTTTCAGGTCCCGGTTGGTCGCAGCGATCACTCGCACGTCAGAATGCAAGGTCTTCATTCCACCAAGGCGCTGGTACTCCCCGGTTTGCAGCACACGCAGGAGCTTGCTTTGCAGTTCAAGCGGCAATTCGCCGATTTCATCGAGAAAAATTGTGCCGGTATCGGCGAGCTCAAAGCGGCCACGACGCTTCGACTGTGCACCAGTAAACGCACCAGGTTCATGACCAAACAGTTCGCTCTCGATCAACTCCGACGGCAACGCCGGGCAGTTGACGCTGATCATTGGCCGATCGCGGCGTGGGCTGAGCTTGTGTACGGCGCGTGCGATCAGTTCCTTTCCTGTCCCGGTTTCGCCAAGAACCAGCACCGGAACCGTGGTCGGGGCCACCTTCTCAACTGCCATCAAACAGCGTTTCAAACCGGGATCGTCGCCAATAATCTCGTCAAAACCATGGGCCAAAGTAATCTTGTCACGCAGGTAAAGGTTTTCCTCCTGCAGCTTCTCCTTCAGGCGTTCGTTCTCGGTCATTACCCGCAGGCGAGCAAGCGCAACACCCAGTGTCTCGGCAACCAGTTTCAGCTCGGCAATCGTTTCGTCCGACCACGCGCGCTTGCGTCGCGTCGTCGCAAATGCACAGGATCCCTCCAGTAATTTGTCGGAAAGCAGCGGAATCAAAACTATCGATTTCCTGCCACGTCGCCGCAGTATTTCCTGGTCGGTGACCGCGTCCTCAGGCATATCGTCGACGTCATCGACGACCACTGTCTTACAGCCAGCCAATTGCTCGTAAATCCAGGGTATGTCGGAACGCAGCACCTGATCGTGTTTGCCTGATAGTCCGTTTGGCTCCCAGTTGTGGCTGGCAAATACGTAGCTTTTCTCGTCGACGACCCACCATATACTGACAACGTCGAGCCCGCACGTGGTGCCAATAAGCTTGAGACAGTAAGCGACTTTGTCATCGATATCGTTGCTGCGGGCTGCGGTCAGGCTGGATGAAACTTCGGCCAGCATGGCCTGGTACTCGGCTTTGTGCGCAATTTCCAACTCGGCGCGTTTGCGCTCAGTTATGTCGTGCACCGTACCGGCCATTCGAACCGCATCACCGTCGTCATCAAGCGTCACTTCGGCGCGGCTGTGCATGGTACGCACGGTTCCATCCGGCAGGACAATGCGGTGATCGATCGCGTACGGCTCCGGGCCGGCGAGCGCGTTCATGACAGCTTCGTTAACCGCCTCGCGGTCTTCTATATGCACAAGTTGCAGAAACAGGTCGTAGGTTGCGCCGACTTCATTGGGATCCTGTCCAAATAACCGGTAAATTTCATCTGACCACCACAGCTCCCTCGTTTTCGCATCAAGTTCCCAGTTACCGATACGTGCGATCCGTTGCGCATCGTGCATGCGTTCATGAATAAGGGCAATTTCTTCGGCGTAGCTGATTTTGCCGGCTTGCTTTACGCGCCGGGCATTCGCTTTCATCAGTAGCAACACTACGGCGATGAACAACAGCGCGTATAGCGAGTATGCCCACCATGTTTTCCATATTGCCGGTCGCACGGTGATGCCGAATGCTGCACCAGATTCGTTCCATACGCCATCGCTGTTTGACCCGATTACACGGAATGTGTAATCGGCTGCCGGCAGATTCATGTATGTAACCTGGCGCTTTGTTCCAGCGTCAATCCAGTCGTCGTCGAGCCCCTCAAGCATGTACTTGAAGCGGTTTTTCCCCGGCGCGACATAGTCCAGCGCAGCGTATTCGAATCCGATTACGTTTTCGTCATGGTCAAGTTGCACGCGGCTGTCAATGATTTCACGATCATCGTGTGCCGGGACGTTATTGGGTCGGTTGATTTTTGTAATGGCGATCGGTGGTGGCAGCCTGTTGCCATTTAGCGTAGCTGGATAGAACGCATTGAAGCCGTTTATTCCACCAAAGAACAATTCACCATCTTTGGCAGCGTGCACCGCCGAAAGATTGAACTCGTCATCCTGAAGCCCATGGCTTGTATCGTAGTTCCTGAATACAAGTGACTCGATATCGAGCATCGACAATCCGTTGCCAGTTGCAAGCCACAGCTGTCCGGTCTCGCCCCAAACTCCGCCGTACACTGTTTGGCTGGGAAGTCCGTCATCACGGTCAAACCTCTGGAAGCGCTCCAGCCCTATTTTGCGGTCTTCGTAACGCCAGCGATTCAAACCCCGGGCCCTGGTGCCAATCCACAGGTCGCGCGACTCATCTTCCTGAATCATGAATATTTCGTTGCCGCTCAGCCCATCAATTCTTACCGGGTCGGCACGGAAGGTGACGAACGTGCGGCTACTTCGGTCAAAGCGGTTCAAGCCACCGCCGAACGTGCCAACCCAGAGGACCCTGCTGCTGTCTTCAAAAATTGACATGACTCGATCGTCACTCAAAGACTCCGCGTCAGCCTCGTTGTGTCGAAAACTTTCAAACGTCTGACTTTCGCGATCAAACATGCTGAGTCCACCACCGAACGTGCCGACCCACAAAGTTCCGCGACTGTCCTCAAACAGGTAGGTGACACCGTCAGCGCCGATACTCGAAGCGTCATCCGGATCATGTCGATAGCGAGTGAACGTATTCGTGCCGCTGTCGTATCGATTCAGTCCGGAATCAAAGGTTCCGGCCCAGAGGATACCGGCCTGATCGACCAGCAATGCCATTATCTGGTCACTCGACAGACTGTTGTCATTGTCCGGTTGGTGCCAGAACCGGCGAAAACGGTCCGTTTCACGATCGAGCAGGTTCAGGCCGCCGGCAAAGGTTCCAACCCAGATATCGCCGTCGCTATTTTCAGCGAAAGACATCACGTTGTTCTCACTCAGGCTCTCCGGATCATTTTCGTCGTTCCGGAAATGCAGCATCGTGCGACTGGTCGGATTCCAGTAATTCAAACCGCTTTCAGTACCGACCCAGAGCAATCCGCTACGGTCCTGATAAATCTCGGCTATGCTGTCGTTCGACAGGCTATAGCGATCACTGGCGTTGTACTTGTAACGTGTAAAGCCGCCGGACTCCGGGTCCCATGTGTTCAAGCCGTCCAAAGTGCCTATCCACAATACGCCCGCGTCGTCCTGAAAAATTGCACTGATGTGATCCGAGCTTATTGTCGAAGAATCAGCTGGGTCATGGACATAGTGCTCAAATGTTCGACTTCTGTAATCGAATCTGCTCAGACCCCGCGATTCGGTTCCAACCCAGATAGCGCCCTCTGCGTCTTCAAACAGTGCACGGATATCATCCTGGCTGATTGTTGTCGGGTCCGACGGATCATGCCGGAAGTGCGAAAAAGTATTCGTCTCCCTGCGAAGCTCGCTCAGACCGGCGTCGGTAGCAACCAGGAGTGCTCCAGCCTGGGTTTCGAGGATGCTCCATATGCGATTACCTGCGATACTCTCAGGGTCGAGAGGGTCATGTATAAAATGCACAAACGATTCGGTACTGGGGTCGAAGCGATCGAGACCTGAGCCATCCGTCCCAACCCACAGTACGCCGGAGCCGTCTTCATACACGACGCGCACCGAACCATCGCCAATCGAATCGGGCCGATCCGGGTCATGAGTAAAATTAGTGAACGTCTCATCCGCTTTGTTGTAGCGTGATAATCCGCCGAATTCAGTACCGAACCACAGGGCTCCGGAACGGTCCGCGGCAATGGCCCAGACTGACTGATCCGAAATTGAAAGCGCGTCATTCGGGTCGTGTTCAAAAACCGTGAAGTTGAAGCCATCGTATCGATTCAAGCCGTCCTGGGTCGCAAACCACATGAAGCCGTCGTCATCCTGAACGATGCCGTTTACGTAGGATTGCGATAGACCCTGAGCGCCGGCAATTTGCTTGAAACGGACACTGATCGACTGCCCGGCGCGTACGTCAGCCGACAGTACAAGCAATAGTATTGCGATACCCGCGCACGCGGCGCTGATAGCCAGTGGACACCAAAAGCGAAATCGAATCACCAGGTACTCTTTAGTTCTTGTTCGACCTAGATTTTCTCGAAGCAGGTGCGACAATCCCGGCACCAAATCCAGCAGCCTATTGCGCACCGGCTTCGTTGGCTGATTGAGAGAATCAGCAAAAGTTTTAGCAACAGTACCAAATCTGAATCGCAGGACAATGCAATAGCGGCGGCGCGCCCACAAAATCGTCGTGCCCGCCATTTTGGCGTCGTATCTGGTATAACCAGCACAAGAATTGCGGCATTTCATACGAGTAGTGCAGTCGGAGCAGTCAAGCCGCGCTAAGATCGATCGCCGCCCTCCTCAATGCCCACAGACTCGGACCCGTCATGAAATTCAGCGATATTGCAGACCTGGTTGCGCTCAGCGCAGTCTGGGGCGCCTCTTTCCTGTTCATGCGTATTGCTGCACCCGAGTTCGGTCCGCTGGTACTGGTTGAGGTTCGTGTTTTTATCGCCGCACTTTTCCTGTTGCCGATTTTCTTGACGCGTGCCGATGTCTCGCTGCTCACGGACAACTGGAAGAAACTTTCAATCCTGAGCCTATTGAATTCCGCTGCACCTTTTTACCTGCTGACGTTTGCGACGCTCAGCATCACCGGCGGCTTTGCCGGAATCCTCAATGCCACTGCACCGATCTGGGCGGCGATGATCGCGTGGGTCTGGCTGGCAGACCGGCTCAACCTGAGTCGAATTGTCGGGCTTCTCGTCGGCTTCATTGGCGTCGTGCTGCTGGTATGGGACAAGGTCAGCCTGAGCTTTGACGGCACAACAGTGGCCGTACTGGCAGGTATTGTTGCTGCTGTCTTCTATGGCTACGGCGGCAACTATGCAAAAAAATACCTCAGTGGGCTAAACCCGCTGGCTATTGCAACCGGAAGCATGATCGCGGCAGCCATTATCCTGTTTCCAATAGCGGTGTACCTGTGGCCCAGCGAGATGCCGTCTCTTCGCTCATGGATCGCCGTGATTATCATGGGCGTTGCAAGCACGGGCATTGCGTACATTCTCTACTTTCGGCTTATTCGCAACGTCGGTCCGGCAAAGGCGATTACGGTGACTTACCTGATTCCGGCATTCGCAATGTTCTGGGGCGCAGTTTTCATCGATGAGAAAGTCACAACGTCGATGATCGTCGGCTGTGCAATCATATTTCTCGGCACCGCCCTTGCAACGGGGATGTTGTCATTCGGCCGCGTTCGTTAGACTAGCGGCATGTTCACAGTTATCGGCGCCCTTCTCGGCGCATTATTCGGCGGTTTTCCCGGTCTGTTTATCGGCGGGCTTCTGGGCTACGTAGCCGGCAACGCATTGCGCCAGTACGTTGTTGGCAACCTGCGGGTTGCACAAACTGCGTTGGTGGACTCGACCTTCGCCATCATGGGTGCACTGTGTAAAGCGGACAAGGTTGTCACGCGCGATGAGATCAATGCGGTTGAGCGAATCTTTGGCATGTTGAATCTGCACGGTGAAGCGCGCAAGCAGGCCAAAGATGCGTTTAATCGGGGCAAACAGGCGGATTTCGATCTCGATGCTGCTGTGGACCGGTTCGCTGCGCTCACTCGCGGTCGTGGACCTCTGCTGCAGCTGTTCTTGCAATTGCAGGTCATGGCCGTTGCCGCCGATGGACGTGTTGATCCTGCCGAGCGCGCGATGCTGGTTCGAATTGCAAAACGCCTTGGCTTGACCGAAGCCGATGTCGCGCAACTCGAGGCCCTGCTGCGTGCGGCGACAGGTCGACCGTCTGCGGCCGGCGCACCGCCACGACAGGATCAATTGGCAGACGCCTACGCAGCCCTTGGCGTTGCAGCAGGCGCGAGTCCAACCGAGGTCAAACGTGCATACCGGAAACTGATGAGCCAGAATCACCCGGACAAGCTGGCATCACGCGGTTTGCCGGAAAGCATGCGGCCGGTTGCCGAAGAGCGATCGCGGGAAATCAATTCCGCCTACGACCTGATCAAGGCTGCACGGCCCGACGTACGGTAAACCGTAACTCACAGGAGCGAAATTCACGATGGCGCAAACACCCTCCAACATGCTTCCGCTGGGAACGATCGCACCCGCGTTTGTTCTCCCGGATGTTGACGGAAAAATGCACTCACTTGATGATGCCGCTGGCAGTCGTGGCTATCTGGTGATGTTCATATGCAACCACTGCCCGTTTGTCATGCACGTAGCCGACGAACTCGCGCGTCTTGGCAAAGACTGCAAGACAAGAAACGTAGCTGTATTCGCGATCAACAGCAATGACTTCGAGAACTATCCGGCTGACAGTCCCGCGAAGATGAAGGACGAAAAAGCCAGGCGCGGATACACATTTCCTTACCTGGTCGATGAAGATCAGAGCGTTGCCAGAGCGTACAACGCTGCCTGCACCCCGGATTTTTATTTGTTCGACGGAGACCGCAAGCTGGTCTATCGCGGTCAGCTGGATGGTAGCCGGCCCGGCAACAACGTGGCTGTCGACGGAAGCGATCTCCGCGGTGCAATCGATGCTCTACTGGCAGGCGAACCGGTGAGCGATGAGCAAATACCGAGCATTGGCTGCAACATCAAATGGCGCCAGGGTTAGCGTCACGAATATCAGAAGATGCCAGGTTCCTGACTGAATCGGTCGATTGTCTCTCGATCGTATTGACCGGGTTCTGGCTGGTCACTGTATCCTCAAGATACCTGTAGTAAATGACGCAGGAGTGCTCTGCCGAGCAACGCTTGTTTTTCGGTGGCGTATCAGGTCCAGGAGGCAGACCATGCCGATCACGACTTCAAGAACTGCTGCGCTGACAAGCCCGCTGTGCGGCACCCCGTCAATCGCCATGCTTAAGACACGGGATAAGCCATACGACAGGTACACCGCCGTCGCCGCCACGAGTGACGGAATAGCAAAGTCCGATTTGAATACACCGGCCAACATC
>DDIP01000084.1:14313-27578 GCA_002338605.1 Proteobacteria bacterium UBA1847
AATCCCGCCAGGAGTAACGCACCTGCCGGCGCTTTCAATTCATTGGTGAGACTGACATTGGAGCCGATATCGATCTCGTACGCCCCGTAGAAAGCGTTTGGCACAAACAGGATCGCCGCAGCGATTCCTGCGGCGATGATGCCGCTTGCGAGCAACAATCCCCGGGTTCCGTACGACCCGCATACGTTTTGTTTATCATCGTTTTTCATCTTTGGATATCTCCTCTGCAATGAGTGACGGCGGCGCCTCTGCGTCGCCAGGATGGGGGATCAGGCGACCGCCCGCCACACACCTGTTTTCGCGCCCTCTTGCGCGTACTCGGAAAAGTCTTTCGGTGGACGTCCCAGCGCGCGCTGTACGCCATCGGCCAGGTATGCGTTGCGACCGTCAAGAACACTTGCGAACAGATAGTCGAGCAGCCAGACGACATCTTTCGGTGCGCCGGATGCAGCGATCTCACTGACAAACCTGTCGTGGAGAACCGGAACATAGGTGACCTCGCGACCGCTAGCCGTCGCAATTTCTGAGGCGATCTGAGCGAGCGTCAGAAGTCGGGGTCCGGTCACCTCGTAGATTTCGGAATCGTGCCCGCGCTCGGTGAGGGCGGCGACTACAACATCCGCAATATCGTCTGCATCAACCCAGGGCTCGGGTGTATCGACGGCCGGCAACCTGATCTGGCCCGCCTGCACCATCTCTGTGAAAGCCCCCTCGGAGAAGTTCTGGTTAAACCAGCTCGCTCTGACGACGGTCCAGTCGATACCACTATCTTGCACTATGCGTTCGCAAGCCTGGGCTTCGTCTTCACCGCGGCCAGAGAGCAGTACCAGTCGCCTGACGCCATGCTGCCCGGCCCGTTCAACAAACGCCCTTATAGAATCCGCTGCGCCCGGTATCGCCAGATCCGGCGCATAGTTGATATACACAGATTCGACGCCAGTCAGGCAATTGTCCCAGTTGGCCTCATTGTTCCAGTCGAAGGACGGGTATGCCGATCTTGAACCCTCTCGGATTGGTCGGCCCTTCGCCTTAAGATTCGCTGCAATTCGGCGGCCGGTCTTGCCAGTGGCGCCAAGGACGAGAATCAATCCTTGTGCCGACGGGTCTTCGATATCTGTCGGTGACATGACTTGCTCCTGTTGCGTCGCTATAGAAGCCAATCATCGGGAGTCCGACCTTCTTATTCTTGACCGAGGCCGCCGATCTTTTGACACGACGCGCCAATCGCTGGACCGCACGCACTATCGGTTACGCTCCGATACGGAACGATCTCGGCGTCTGCCCTGCCCATCGCTTGAACGCACGATTGAACGCGCTTTGATCGGAAAAGCCGGTCATGAACGCGACATCAACGAGGGAGTACTCAGTGTCTTTCAGCAATCGCTCGGCGAGTTCACGGCGAGACTCGTCAACCAGCGACTGGAAAGAGTAGCCACGATCGGATAGCCGGCGCTGCAGTGTGCGCCCACTCATGCCGAAGTGACTCGCGATACTTGAAACGGTCGGAATGCCCTGGCTAAGCAGCCGGGATAGCTGCTTGCGCACGCGACGCTCCAGCGAAGCGTTATCATCAAATTTCGACAGCTGTTCGTCGAGGTGTGAATCGAGAAATGTCACGATATCCGGGTCGCCAACCCGATTGGCCGCCCGCATCGTATCGTGAGAAATCAGGAGTGCGTCCATTTTTTCAGCAAAGTGGACCGGGCAGCCGAAGTGGTGTTCATGAGATGCTGCCGAACCCGGGCATTCATGCTTAAAGTAAATCGCAAGCGGCTGAAACGTGCTCGCTGATACCTCCTGGCTGATGGCAGCGATGCTTGCGATCGACGCTTCGTTGGACAGTCGCAGTCCGAGCTCCGACCGGTCCCCATCGCGGTGCAAAGACATGTAAACGCCCTCGTCCGTTTCCCGGATCTCGTAGCTGGTGACGCTGGTTAGCACTCTCGCATAGCGAACGGCACGTTCGCAGGAACCGCGAAGATTCAGGGCCGACTTCCAGGCAAGACCAAAAGCACCATAGTTTTCGCAGCGCATCGTTGCACCAACCCGAAGCGGTAATTCTCGACCGTTGGGATCGGCACGAACAACATTTGCAAAGAACTCGTAATAGTCAATTGCCGCCACCATGAACTTTGGATCTATCGGGACATCCGGATCTACGCCGACGGATCTGAGAAACGCGCGCTTGTCCAGGCTGTCGTCCGCCTGTGCAATGACCTTATGAACGAACAGTGAGGTAATCTGTTCCACAACGAAGATATATCACGAATCAGATGAAGAACGCACGGCCGCCCGCACCTTATCAAAGCCTTCGCAGTCTCCGCATCCCGATCTCAGAGCACGAAGTCATCACCGTCGTCGAATAGCCTCGTAAGGGCGCCAATGGTGTTTGCGGCATGTTCGCCGTCTACCGAGAAGCACCCTTCAATTACACATTTGCCGGGAAACGTCGCATCCGACTCCGTTCTGAAATTCAGATCTATCCCGCCGGACGATCTTGCATGGACAATCATTTGAAATCGAAACCCGCCGTCCAAAACAACCTGCCCTTTCCGTGTTCTTTCCTGCTCCTGAAGCTCAGGCACTATATCGCTCAGGTTATCGAAGTAGATGTCATTACATTCGTACGTCAATCCTTCGTAATTGAGTACAACGGCAAAATGAGGGGTCGCCGTTACATCCGGCCAATGCTCACTTCTTATTTGCAAGGTATTTTTCATCTGGTCTTACCGATCGAGAACTGTCTGATCATACTCAACCCGGCTTTCTGATGGCAGGTCCGACACATTGGTGACAAAGTTGAATTCCAGTAGCGGGTTCGGCTTTCCTGTCTACCGAGCCTTTTAGCTGCTGGCGTAGCCGTAATTTTTCCAGTAATCACGGATATTCGAAATTGATACCCAGCAACCGACCAGCAAACCCATTGCGAATGGATAAAACATCCAGTTTTTTTGCAGTCCCATTAACTCGACGCCAAAAAGATAGACGACGACGGCGGCTATCACGCCATAGAAACCGTACAACACGATACAAGCCAGACCAATGCAGAAGCTCACGATCAGTCGCGTTAGAAGCGTGTGTGGCTTCGTCGGATCCTGCTTCGATAGCAATTCTTCCACAAGACCTATCATTGGCTCACCATCGACCTTTTGAAAATCCTGTTCATCATGTCGTGAAACTTAAAGTTGACGAAAAACGTTGAGTTTGCACGTAACTTATCACGTGGTCTCATCACATTCAGAATCGTTCATTGCTGTACCGTAACTCAGGGTAACGGCTTTCCTCAATCGTGCTGTCCTTGCCCAGGTGAAATCGGCCAGATCACGTCGACCGGACCGAGAAGCGCGCCGGCCCGGCGATCGCCGCCCAAACACTGCACAAATCATTTCACGCGAGACTCCATCACTGACTGCCCCGAACAGGAGTCTGATCGTCGGAGCTGACTGGCTCATCCAAAATATCCTCGACTGTCACGGTTGCCCTTGCCTTGTTAGCCTCGGCCCACTTCGTGTTGAGAACAAGCAAGTGTTGAAATGCTTCCGGACTGTACTTCGAGCTTCCCTTTGCCATTGATAAATATGATGATGATCCATTGCTGGCAGCAGCCGCTGTCACGCCACCTCCGCTATCTATAGGGTCCGCTGGCGTCGTGCTACGTAGCGCTGACATCAGGGCGGCTGGATTCGTCGCGATACCGTTTCGAACCTCGGGGTATGTGCCGAATAGATCCGTAACTGTCCAGTCACTTATATTCGCTTCTATCGTCGAAGCAGCTACCAACCGTCCTCGCTCACGCTCTTCGAGAAACGGCAACAAGTGTGCGACCAGGTCTGCCTCGAATGCAGGAAAATAATCCGAGTTTCGTTCGTAGAAACTGGATACATGGAAAGTCTTTGAGCGCCTTCCGCCGGTCGATGTTCCACGATTGGAGTTGATGAACTCCAAAGCATTGTCTGCGAGCGCACGGTAGACACTTTTGCCGGTATAGGCCATTCTACGAATATTCGGACCGCCGATAATTCCTTGATAGAGCCCATAGATAATTAAAGGATCATCATTGTAGTTTTGCTTGAGGATCACATGCTGAATATCGTCCAGGCTCAACGAAACACCCGATACTTTAAGCAGCTTTCTTCCTGGAATCGAGTCCTTGCCGATCAGTAAATCTTCAAGGTCTCTCTTTGGGTATGCGTCAACGATCTCGTTCAACAGGGTGACGTTGTACAGGTTCAACCAATACGCAAGCTGCTCAGACCTATTGAAATATTTCAGTGGCGCTATGTCGGGCAGTTGTTCAAGGCTCTTTCGAATGTCTCTCAACAATTGTTTCGCATCATCGTTGCCTTCAAAGGCCTCGAAATACACTCGGTTGCCTTCGTAAATCGTTGACCGCTTGATCTTGGGCTTAATTCGGGTTCCTATACCGGGATGCGAAGGGACCGATTTCCCCCGATCCGACCGTCCAATGTCCACAACAACAGCTTTCAGCCATTGCGTCAAAATATCGTAATTGATCGTCCTCTCAGACGATGCATCAAACTCGTGGAATTGTTCAGGCACAACTAACTCTGTCGCCCCGGCCACGTTAGCTGAACACCACGTTATGCAGGATACGAATAGAGAGAGCGAAAGTAAGCGTTTGCTATTCATCGCCTTACTGCGCTCTGAATACCGACTGCGACACAGGCAAGCCTCTACCTTTTGTGTTGTCGTAGCTGGGTCGGTTCTCATGCTTCATTTTTCATCAAAAGCAGCTGGTACGCGTGCTAGCGGACCCGGCGTACTTTCCTCACCCAGTTCCAGAATGATTTGATCGGCTTCGTTGAAGCGATATATCGTGACGCCTCCCCATGCTTTTCTCGAATATTTAGTTTCACCCAAGTTGTCCGGGTTGGTGCTCCGAGCTTGAAATTCCCAAATCAGCACAACCGCGTCCCCATCCGCCATAACATGGCGCACCGTGACCACGGCGTCGACCCAACGCTTGCCGAATCCAGCCGCGAAGTCGCGAACCGCCTCACGCCCTCGTATTGCCGGCAATTTGAAAACCTCGCCGAATATTGGATAGCTGACTACGATATCCGGTGCAGCGATTTTATCGACTACCGATGAGTCGCCGGTATAAATACCATGAAGAAACTTGACCGCCAGTTGCTTTCGTTTCGCATCAGCATCGTCTTGCCGCATGCCTGGTGAAAGCCCCAGCTGAGTCAGCATCGCAACATTATCCCATTCCACCCAGAGCTCTTCGATTTTTCCTGAGCCAAGGCGAAAAAAGGCGATGAACGGGCCGTCCACGAACTCGCCTGTAGCCGGCAGATTGCCCATTGGTCCCGTTTGAGTACCTGAATACGTGGCTCGAATCGCGACGAAATCGCCTTCCGCTATCATGTTGTCCAAACGGACCCGCTGATCTGGAAACGCAGCAAGGAACGACTTTTGCAGAGCAATGAAGTCATCGAGAGACCGAACAGGTGGCCCTGCGGTTGCCGTGCTATGCCGCTGGAAATCATGGGCAACAATTTCAGCAAGCCGATCCCACTCTGCCGCGTTCGAGATTTCCACGAAACGCCGTACCAGGTTCTTGTTAGCATCGAGGTTGCTGTCCTGTTGCGATTCACAGCCAACGCACAGAACAACAAACACCAGTACCACTATAAAGGCCGCTTTGCTCATTGTCTTCATCCCGCTAGCGCTGTCGACAAATTCAAGCCATGAACTTCAATGCAACATACGGCGTCAGGCTGAATACGATGACCGCAATCTTATACTGCGCGAGGTACTGAAAATATGCACGAGACAGGTCAGCGGCGGCCACCCCAAACATCTTGCCATGTATCCTGGATATCGCCCTACGCATCGTGATCAACATGATCGACGAAAATAACAACAACATGAAATTGATGGCAGTAGTCCAACCAAAAAATGCAGTAACTGCTTGCAGTGAGTCCATATTCAAAACCTCTTTGTGGTTATTGTTGGACCCTGCTCGTCTTGTTTATGATCCGACGTTTCTGTTTCCCTCCGCTGAAGGAAACCCGTCGACAGGATGGTTCACCGAGTGATGTCAATCCCAGACGCTTCGCGAGCGATGTCCGCCATGTCAAATGCGGCCATTATAACAGCCCGCCCAGCCCATCGAGATCATTGACCACCCGCCAATGGCCACCGGTCTTTTCGACTCGCCCCTGCCAGGTCTCCAGCCGCCCCAGGTACTCGCGAGGATCGATGTTGTCCGACCGTAACTTGGTTACGTTCAGCGCGATCACTTCAAAGCCCTCCAGCTCAACATCGATGTCTCGTATATAGCCATCTTCCAGGTCTTCCTTGAGATCCGAAAATATCAGGATCGTCTTCTTGCCCGTCCCCTTCTCATTCAGGAATTCAACGGCTTGCAGCAGGCCACCCGTAATATCTGTGTACGGCGACGGTTTCGCGGACTTCACAAATTCACTGATTTGCTCCGCAAACAGGCGCTTTTGACGGTTCACCGCACTGGGCCGGTCATCGAATGAAGCCTTTGCGACAATGTCTTTTTCGCTGAAACTCCCGGTATCGATCCGGGCGACAGCAAAGGAATCCGTCGCATCGAGTTTTGAGAGCGTGTAGCGAATGATCTGTTCCGCTTTGCCCAACTCCTCGGTGTAAGTACCCGACGTATCAATAAGCATGAACACGCCAGTGTTTCTGGGGGCAACGTCTCCGCTACAAGAGGCGAGCAGCACACAGACTGCGTACAGAGTAAATTTCTTCATGGGCCCACCCTCCTCAACATCGCCTCGTCGTTCGCCGCCCTGCTCATTCGTTCCTCGAGCCATAGCGGTACAAACAATGGAATATCGTAGAGGTGTTTCAGCAGCACACCGAGATAGAAAAAGACCTTGCCGATAATTCGCAGCACCAGCGCCAGCGCCCGCATGAACGAGATGGCCAGCAATCCGACAACCGTACGCATTGAATGTACAAATGTCTCAAGCGGTATGGCGACAAACGTCAATGCAAACGGCAGTATGAACCCCATGCCCATCTGGGCAGCGGTTGTTATCCACATGTACTCGCCAGTTGCTGTTGCGCCCACATCGCCACGCAAGATCGCGCTGGTTGCCAGTTCATCGTGCAGCAGGACTTCGCGCATGTAGGCAAGCCCCGCTTCGACACTTGCCAGCAGAAACAGGATGGAGAACGTGATCCAGATCATGCGCACACGTGTCTTGTCGGGCAAAGCGCCAATGACCGGAAACAGGCGCGTGATGCGCAAGGATTCCATCAGGAACAGGCCCATCGAGATCTCGACCAGGATGATGACCAGCGCCGCAATATCGGCCGTGCGAAAATCTCCGATCAGGCTGGTGCCACCGACCATCTCGGCCATCGGTCGTGCAATCAGCGAGAAGTTGATTGTCGCACCGCCGATTGCAATACAAAGCACAAAGGCCGATACGAAGAAATTCACCAGTGACGATGATGACAGCACCGACACCGCACGATCCTGTCCGTGCACGATGTCTTCATATTCCTGCATGTGACGATCAATCGTGACGGATCGGCTCAGCAGGCTGTCAACGCTCTTGCCAACCTTTGTCAGCGTCAACTGAATCTGCCGCCAGTCAGGGCGCATGTTTCGCAGCAATTGGTGGCGTTTGGCGCTGGCAGCTCGATACGCGGTCATCGCTTCCTTCTGCGCCTTGAGTAACGAGCGATGAATGTCACCCAGGATACTGCCAACGCTGTCGCGACCTTCTGACGCACTCATTTTCGCCACCGCTTCAACCGCCTTGACCCACCCGGGCGGATCGGGCGGCACGTCCACCGCCTGCTGGTGATCTTTTTCGATCGAATTAATGGAGGTGCTCAGTGCGCGGTGCAATGACGAGTAATTGGCGAGATCTTTTCGGACCGTTTCATTGATGCGATCAAACTCGCGTTCAATGATGCGTTCCTTCGCCTCGCGACCGGCAGCCAGCAGGACATCCCGATTGCGTACCGCAAGGTTCTTTTCGGACCGTGAAACAGCCCGGGATGCGATGCGGAAACTGCGATGCAGCCCTTCAGCCGCTGCATGAATGGTTCTGTGAGCAGTACTTCGAATCAGGTAAAGCGCTGCAACGATCAGAATGATCCAGAGAATGGCCGAGATCGCCGGCCAGGGCGTAATGCCGAGCATGAACCCCATGATGGTAACTCCGCTGTCGTAGTCAAAAACCGTAGACCGGTAGCTTTGCGAAGCGTCCTTTCGAACGCCGTGCCTTTGTCATCTCTCACCGAAGCCTACCACTGTGAGGAGTAACCGACGCGGCAAGCTTACATAAGGAAGGGAAACTTAACGGTCCCGCCCTGCGCAGGGCCGTTATTGCCGCTCTAAAACCCGGCGACACCCGTCGGCCACGCCGGTGAATTGCCAAGGTCGTGGCCGTATTCGCTTACGTGCCGTATGGCCGCATGCATGATTTCAAGCCCTTCACGCAGCACTGACTCATCCATGTTGAGCGCCGGGTACATGCGGATCGTGTCCTCGCGATCGCTGATCGCCCAGACGCCGTACTTCAGCATCTGGTTGCGAACGGCCCGTGCGACCCACCAGTTCTTTTTATCCTGATCCGGCTCAGTCTCGTGAAAACTGACACCCATCAACAGGCCGTTGGCGCGCACCTGCCTGACGATGTCGTACGATTCCCAATCCCTCATGACCCCACCGGCGACCCGTCCCAGGTGCGCCGCATTCTCAACCAGGTTGTAACGCTCGTAGAGTTCCAGCGTCTTGATTCCCGCCGCGCATCCTGCCGGCGTGCCCGCGAACGTGGAGCCGGATGAAAAGTCGTCGTTGTCACCAAGAATATCGTCCCGTGCCGCAATGCCTGCACAGGGCTCTATGCCACCAGACAGGTTCTTGCCGACTATCAGTATGTCCGGCACGACATCGTAGTGATCGATACCCCACATTTTTCCGGTGCGTCCGAGCCCTGTCAGCACCTCATCAGAAACCATCAGCCAGTCGTTCTTGTCGCAGATTGCACGTATGCCCTTAAGGAATGCGCCGGATGGAATCCAGTTGCCACCCTCCGCGAGCCCCGGCTCGACCAGCACCGCCGCGATATTGTCACGCGGCACCATACTGTTCGGTATGTGGTTGTCGAGATACCAAAGACAATAGTCGACGTACTGATCCTGCGACATGCCAGCCGGCATGATGTCGCTGTACGGGTATGGCGCAATGATCGCACCACCGGACCAGGCTTCGAGATAATTATGATTTGTGCTTGCGAGGCCGCTCAGTATCTTGGCGCCAATGCTGTTGCCGTGATAACTCGAGCTGAAGGTGATGACATGGCGGCGCCTGGTATGTGTCAGCGCAAGGTGCACAGCCGCTTCGGCCGCTTCGGTTCCGGATACCTCGTAGTTAAAGCGGGACAGGGATGAGTCCGGCATGATCGCCAGCAGTCTTTCTGCCAGTTCGTAGCGCAGCGGGTGATCGTAATGAAAGCCGTAGCGCTGGTGCGCCTCGTGCACGGCTTCGATGACTTCCGGGTGTGCATTACCCACCGGGTTGGTGGCCCAGCCGTTTTGAAAGTCTATGTAGCGCTTGCCGTCAAGATCCCAGATGAAATCACCTTCGGCTTTGTCGATGATGATTTGCCGTGCCGCCCTGAAGCCGCGGCGCCCGGCCTTTTGCATCTCGGCATCGAATTTGAGGCCGTTGCGAAAAAGCGGTATTCCGCGTTCCAGCATGGCCCGTGTTTTTTCGCCCGGAAACTTGTCTGTCATGGAAACCTCACGTGGTGCACTATAGGTGGCATTATAGGATGGAGCGGGACCGTGGTTGATCACAATATGAAATGGCTGGACGACCTGCCGCAGGCATTCCAGGTCTACCGAAACGATCGTCCTGTCGACGAAGTCGAATGCATTGTTCCAGACTTTGCCGGCATGTCCCGTGGCAAGTCGATGCCGGTGCACAAGTTTGACCCCGATCATGAAACCTACCTGCCGGTTTCCATTTTTTACCAGACCGTGACCGGCACCGATGTCGAGATGGACATTGACAACCAGTGGGCCGAGGGTGACATGGTGCTGAAGCCCGACATGTCGACAGCTTGCGCCGTACCCTGGGCGAAAGAGCCGACCCTGCAGGTAATTCACGATCTCTACACGCGCGACGGCACCCCGGTGGATATCGCTCCGCGGCAGGTTTTGAAAAACATCGTCGCCCTGTATGCACAACAGGGCTGGAAGCCCATCGTCGCGCCGGAGCTTGAGTTCTACCTGATCAAGCCGAACCTCGACCCCAACGAGCCGATCGAGGCGACGATCGGACGCACCGGGCGCCGACCCACCAGCCGGCAGTCCTATTCGATGTCAGCCGTGGACGACTACGGTCCGGTAATCGATACCATTTACGACTTCGCCCAGGACGCCGGTCTCGCGATCGACACGGTCATCCAGGAAGACGGCGCGGGACAGGTCGAAATCAATCTCACGCACGGTGACCCGGTGTTGCTCGCCGACCAGGTGTTTTGTTTCAAGCGCATCATTCGTGAAGCTGCATTGAATCACGATATGTTTGCAACCTTCATGGCCAAGCCGATGCGCGACCAGCCAGGGTCTGCCATGCATGTTCACCAGAGCGTTGTGGATATCGAAACGGGGAAGAATATATTCAGCAATGCGAAGGGCGATGCCAGCGAGTACTTCATGCACTTTATCGGCGGCTGCCAGAAGTACCTGCCCCAGGCACTGCCCTTACTCGCGCCCTACGTGAACAGCTACCGGCGATTCGAAGCGGAGACATCCAGCGCACCAACCAACTTTGGCTGGGGCTACGACAATCGTGCGACCGGACTGCGTGTACCGAACGCAGATGCAGAAAATCGCCGCATTGAGAACCGCGTGATCGGTGTTGACTGCAACCCCTACCTTGCGATCGCTACCGGCCTGGCCTGCGGCTATCTCGGCATGATGAAGAAAATAGAACCGAGCGAACCGGCAGTTGGGGAACTCGAAACCGAAGACTTTGATATTCCGACTACGATCGACGAAGCCTTAAGCCTGTTCGAAGAGGCCGATGACATTCACGAAGTACTGGGTCGGGAGTTCTGCATGATCTACGGTGAAGTCAAAAACGAAGAGGTACGCCTATTCCACCGCGAGATCAGCCCATGGGAGCGGGAGCACCTGTTATTGAACGTGTAATCACTTCGACGACTTCAAAGACTCATTGATCTCGTCGATGCGCTCAATGGTGCTGCGATAGCCGGCCTCGATCGCCCGGTCGAAAGCTTTCCAGTTGAGCATATCGATACTCTGCACATCCGGGCGCAGCAAAATATTGCTCTGTTCGCGGTTGGCCGCGGTAACGCGTTTCGTATTGACGCTGCCGGCACTGAGGAGCAGTCGCAGGATATTCGGCGCGCGGCCACTCTGAATCAGCCGCAGTCGTTTAAAGGCCGACATCTCGTCAACGTCGTCGCAACTCGCCAGTGAAGATTCACTGCCGACATCAACTCCTATGACCGGCCCGCGGCCGACCTCTCGCATCACGTCAACCGGCAGGTGATTTGCGACACCACCGTCGACCAGTATCTGGCGGCCCGAAAATACCGGGGGCAGGATCCCGGGGATCGCAATCGAGGCGCGCAGACAGCGCCACAGCGTACCGGACCGATGCACAACCATGTTGGATGTCACCAGGTCGGCTGAAATACAGAAAAACGGCAGCACCAGGTCCTCAATATCGACATTGCCGACCTCGCTTCGCAACAGGCGTGATACGCGGCGCCCCGACGACAGGGAGATGAGCGGCAAGGTGTAGTCACCGATCGGATTTCGATCAACAAAGGTTCGTCGATATCGTTCGACGAGCTGGGCGTTACTCCAGCCAGCTGCTACGCCCGAGGCGATGATCGATCCAATACTCGTGCCACCGCAGGAATCGATCAAGATGCCGGCCTCACGCAATGCTTTCACGACACCGATATGTGCGAAGCCGCGTGCGCCACCACCACTGAGAACAATCCCGACTGCGTTACCGGTCAGCAAACGTGCGAGGCGCTCAATATCGCTGTCCGTGCAGACGTGATGGTGTTGCGCCACGTCGCAAAGCTCGAGCCAGCGCTTTGCGGCGCCGGGTCGGACCAGGCGCCGATGTTTAACGACCAATTCCACTTGCTGCGAATCGGTCGCGCTGCGACCAGCCAGGGCTTGCCGGAACCAGGGTGCCGGCTCGTCACGTGAGTCGACAAGCAAAAGCAGCGTGTCGGCCTGCGCAATGCACTGTCGAGTCCACGCTGACGTACTGTTGTCTGCGACGAACACCACGTAGTCGCGACGCGCCTCGACCTCATTGAACCAGGCACTGGTATGTCGATCGACTCGATCCCTGGCAAATAGCTCTGTCTTGCCGTACTTGCCGATGGTATCTGTCAGCGATTGGGCAAAGGCCAGCGTTTGTTCGACTGGGCCGTTGCTCAAGATTGCAAATGTTCTGGATGAAAGTCGCGAGCGCTGCATTTTCTGCGCTTGTTTCAGTCGCTGCACGGCAAGGCGTGCAATGTGCAACATCGCCGAGGGATAGACCTGGGCTAATGCGTCGAATGCATCCTTGGAAAACCGCACGAGCTCCGTGTCACGAACGCTTTTGACTGTGGCTGTACGGAGCTCCCCGGAAATCAGGGCTCCTTCACCAACAGTCTCTCCGCGCTGAATCCGGCCAATCAATTTCGACTGGCCGTTGGCATCAGTCCGGTAGGCTCCAAGGGCACCACTGGTTACAGCGTAGAGTGAGTCCGCTGGCTCCCCTTGTTCAAACAACACCTCCCCGCTCGGCAGGCAAAACCATTCAAGCTGATCCGCCACGGCCAGCAGTGTTGCCGGTTCGAGATCGCTAAAGACCGGCAACGATGCCAGCACCGCAAACGTGTTGCGGTCGATGCTGGTATTGGGCGGAAAATCGACAGTCATGATGTCATCGGCTAGTCGAAGCGCTTCCCCCTGTGCTGCAGCCAGCCATCAACATGGTGCCGCTGTGGGTCCTTGTGTGTCCAGTGAATGACGCCGCCACGATCATTGGTCTCGAACTGCCCGAAGAATGAAACAGTGTCGCCCAGGGACAAGCCGGAAACGCGGGGGGCCAGGTCGATATTATGCGCGATAAGCACCGAACGACCCGACGCGAGCTTGAGGATAAAGCGCTGATGCCGGCTGCCATCGTTGTCATCGGACAGAATTCGGATAACGGTGCCATTGCCGCTCACCTGGCTGCCAGCACGCCA
>DDIP01000084.1:27681-28762 GCA_002338605.1 Proteobacteria bacterium UBA1847
CTGCCAGCACGCCAGCTGCTGTCGTTGCTCGATGTGGCTTGCGCTGTGGCGGGGCGACTATCTGCAGATGGCTCATGCTCAGAGCCCAGATAGGCGGCGACCAACAGTACTAAAAACAGAGCCAGTTTCTTCATCTTACGAACCTTACATCTCAATTTTTTCCAGCACCAGCTGATGTTGTTCAAATGGCGTTCGCCATTCGATAGCGGGACGCGGCTCATTTTCATGCTTCACCGGCCCAGACAAACTCGACGCCCTCACGACAGCATCGGTTGCAACTCGCGCCCCGATCAGGCCAAAAAGCTGCCATACTTTCCCTTTTGGGCACCTCACCCAATCAACAGGGAAGCAACCTTGAGCGGACTGCTTGACGAACTCAAACGCCGCAATGTCGTTCGCGTCGGTATCGCCTACGTACTGATCGCCTGGCTGATCGCCCAGGTCGCGGAACTGGCACTCGACAGTTTTGAAGCACCCGTTTGGGTTATCAAGACCGTGTTGTTGCTTCTGACGTTGGGGCTGCCAGTCGCGCTGTTTTTTGCCTGGGCGTTCGAGATCACACCGGAAGGCCTGAAGAAAGAGAAGGACGTGGATCGCAGCCAGTCGGTTACGCACGACACCGGCCGCAAGCTCAATGCGCTGATCATCGGCGTACTGATCCTCGCTGTTGGTTTGCTGCTTGCCGACAAGTTCCTTATGCAGCCCAAAGTGACTACCGAGGCAAGCGCTCCTGCGCCCGTCGCAAAGGCGGCCGAAACCAATTCAATTGCTGTGCTGCCGTTTGTCGACATGAGTCCTAATAAGGACCAGGAATATTTCACGGACGGCCTGACTGAAAACCTGTTGCATGCATTGGCACAGATTCGCGAACTCAAGGTCGCCGGTCGCACCTCGTCTTTTGCATTCAAAGGTAAAAATACCGACCTCCGCGATATTGGTCAGCAACTCAATGTCGGCAGTATTCTCGAGGGCAGCGTGCAAAAGGCAGGCGGCAAGATTCGAATCACGACGCAGCTGATCAACACCGAAGACGGCTATCACCTGTGGTCGAAAACATTCGACCGCGATCTTGAGGATATTT
>DDIP01000084.1:28858-29318 GCA_002338605.1 Proteobacteria bacterium UBA1847
ACCGCGATCTTGAGGATATTTTCAGCGTACAGGACGAAATAGCGGGCGCGGTTGCTAACGCATTAAAGAAAAGCCTGCTCGGCGACGGGTCGGTCGCTGCCAGCACCAACAATTTCGAAGCCTACAACGCCTATCTATTTGGTTTGTCGTATTACAACAAGACAACACCAGAGGACTGGGACAAAGCGATAGAACAGTTTCAGGTTGCACTGGAAATCGATCCCGACATGGCGCTTGCATGGGCGGGACTCTCACTGGCATACAGTCAGAAAACCGGGTACAGCACCAATTTCGAGGCGAAACAGCCGGGGCGCTTGCCGATATCGAGGCGGCCCTGTTGCAGGATCCGCTCAACCTCACATTGCTTCGAAGCTACGTCAGTGGTCTGACTCGCATGGGTCGAACGGATGAGTCGCTGGCGAGAGCACAGTGGATGGCGACGACGCTCCCGGGCGGTGGT
>DDIP01000084.1:29431-37318 GCA_002338605.1 Proteobacteria bacterium UBA1847
GTGCGATTCACTACACATTGAGCAACGTCTACTTGCGACGCGGTGAACTCGAAAAAGCATTGGACGCGATTGGCGCAGAGGCCCTCGATTTTCTTCGTTGGGAGCAGGAGGCAGTCCTGTACCACGAGATGGGCGACCAAAAGGCTGCACAGGAAAGGCTCGATCAACTTGTCGAAACCTACGGCGATGATGTGTCATGGCAGGTTGCCAATGTCTACGCCGCCTGGGGCGACAAAGATGAGACCATTGCCGCGCTCGAGCGCGGCTTCGCCGTTCGAGACCCGGGGATCGTCTTCATCAAGGGCGAGTACATTGTGACCGAATTGCTCACAGGCGATCCTCGGTATGAGGACCTGTTGCGACGGATGAATCTGCTCTAGACAAAAACGGCGGCGTTATATCGCCGCCGTTCCTGTTTCAACTCAGACAAATTCAAATCTGATCAAAGCGATCAAGTGTCATCACTTTGGTCCATGCGTTGACGAAGTAGTCATTGCTCAATGTGCCGGGGCGATCCGTGAAAACACCATGCTTCACGCCGCTGGTATTCGCGTTCAACGCGCGCATGCCGCCGACCAGAACCGTCATCTCCGGTGCGGTCAGTGTTAGCGTATCCGCCTTGTCGACCAGGAGCTCCGCCGGTGAGCATGAGTTGCCGGTTGCGAAGTAGTTTCGGAATCCGTCTGCCGTTGGCTCAAGTACTGCAAATGACGCGACATCTGTTTGCGCCTGCGTTGCATCCGTGCGACCGGGTTTGAACGGAATCTTCACGTCGTAACCGGCGTTCTTTGCAGCCTGCTCAACGGCCGCTGCGCCACCAAGAACAGTGACATCGGCAAGTGATACCTTCTTACCGCCGGACAATGATCGGGCTTCATTAGAAGCGATCCAAACGTATTATGTAATGGATTATTTCGGATACACTATTCGATAAAATCGATGATTATGCAGGTGCTCGCTGGACTGCCGGATTGCGGACAGAGTTTGGAGCACACCCCAGGACAGCTGATCGAAGTTCGTGACAACATGAATCCACAAAGATTTCCCGTCCCGGACGTTATGCTGGTTAGCCGTCGTGACGACGACGAACTTGGTAAGCTTGCCTGATGCCCCAGCCCCGTTCGTATAAAAATGCTGCCGAACTTGCCGACGAACTCATCTCGATGCTTGGCAAGACCATTGTGCTCGGCCTGCCGATCGGTGTGGGCAAGGCGACGCACATCGTCGACGCGTTGTTTAGGCGTGCCGTAGCTGACCCATCGATATCGCTCACTATCTTTTCCGGCCTGACGCTCGCCACGCCTCGCGGCGAAAGTGAGCTGCAGTCGAACTTTGTTGATCCGCTCGTTGAGCGGCTGTTCGCCGACTGGCCAACTCCAGCCTACGTGGAGGCGGTGGCCGGGACCAGCCTGCCCGCGAACATTGCTATCCGGGAATTTTATCTGCGACCAGGCGCCTACCTCGGCAACGAATACGCTCAGCAGAATTACACCAGTATCAACTACAGCCAGGTCGTCGACGAACTGATGGCACTCGGTGTCAATGTCATTGCTCAGCTGATTACACAATCCGATGACGCGCCGAATCGATATAGCCTGAGTTCCAATCCCGAGATCACGCTCGATTTGTTGCCGAAACTGGAGGCCAAAAGGTGCGCTGGTGCGGCCGTGGCACTGGTAGGACAGGTTAACAGGCATTTGCCGTATATGTATGGTGACTCGGAGCTTAGCGCCGATCGATTCGACCTGATCCTGGACAGCGACGACTGCCAGTTTCGCCCGTTCGGCCTGCTGAATCGTCGGGTGACCTATGCCGACTATGCGACCGGTATGCATGTCGCGAGCCTGATTCCTGATGGCGGAACCCTGCAGCTCGGGATCGGATCACTGAGTGATGCCGTCGCGCATTGCCTGCGCCTGCGTCACGATTCGCCCGATGTTTTCCGCGCCGTGCTCGATCTGCTGCCCGGTGGTACGTCCTCGACTGGCCGGCGATCGTTGCCGGTTGAGGACATGCCATTCGAACAGGGACTGTATGCATCAACGGAATTGCTGAGCGACGCGGTGCTGGCGTTGTTCCAGCACGGCTTGATCAAGCGCGCAGCCGATGAAGATGATGACACACTGATCCACGCCGGGTTCTTTGTTGGCTCAAAAGGTTTTTTCGATGCGCTCAACGAGATGCCGCCGGAACGCCGGCGAAGAATTAACATGACCTGCATTTCGTACGTCAACACACTGTTTGGTGATGAAGCGCGCAAACGACACCAGCGGCGGCACGCGAGATTGATTAACGAAACCATGATGGCAACGCTTTTGGGCGAAGCCGTGTCTGACACGCTGAGCGATGGCCGCGTCGTTAGCGGTGTGGGTGGTCAGTTTGATTTCGTATCAATGGCGCAGGCGCTGGAGGGTGCGCATTCGATCCTGATGTTGCGCGCCAGCCGGGTGAACAAGGGCACTGCTGAGTCGAATATTCGCTGGTCGTATGGCTCAGCGACGGTGCCACGACACCATCGGGATATTTACGTAACCGAGTACGGTATCGCCGCGACAAGAGGTCGTACTGATGCGCAGGTAATAGACGGGATGCTACGAATTGCGGACTCGGCTTTTCAGGCCTCGCTAATGGCCGAGGCGAAAAACGCCCGCAAGCTTGCCAGCGAGTACCAACTGGACCAAGAGGCAGGCAACAACTCACCACAGGTACTTCGCTCTGTTTTCGCCAAGCCCGAACTACTGGCCTACTTCCCCGACTATCCGCTGGGCACGGTACTGACCGCCGAGGAACGACAGCTCATTCCCGCGCTCGAGTGGCTGCAGGACAATACGGCCACGACATCATCAAAAATACGCTCGGTGTTTAAGGCGGTCACAGCCAGAAGCCTGCCCAGAAATGCCACCGCCATCGAACGCGCTGGCCTCTCTCAACCATCAGGACTCGGCAAACGAGTGCTGCAACGCTTGCTCCGCTACGCCTTAACCAGGACAAACGAATGACTCAAAAAGGAAAAACGCCGGCAGAATCGGCCGTGGAACAAAACGTTTACAAGATCTTTCCAAATGATCTGAACTCCAAGCACACGGTATTTGGCGGACTCGTCATGGGGCTTTGCGACCGCACCGCACTGATAGTTGCGGAACGGCATAGCGGCCATAACTGCGTTACCGCAGCCGTTGACAGCCTGACCTTCCTCGCACCCGCACACTCGGGTGAAACGCTGGTGGTGAAGGCATCTGTCAATCGCGCCTGGCGAAGCTCGATGGAGATCGGCGTGCACGTCGCAGCCGAGAACAGCTTTCAGGGAGACCGGCGCCATGTCGTATCCGCCTACCTGACGTTCGTGGCGCTCGACGACGACGGGTCGCCGACGGATGTGCCGCCGGTGCTACCTGAGACCGAGACAGAGCGATTACGCTTTGATGCGGCGGATGAACGCCGGGCGGCACGGCTCGCGATGCGGGCGGCGCAGAAGTAGGGTGCCATGTCGGGCTGTAGGACGGAAACGACATCAGTGGACGGGTGACATCGTGGCTGCGTGAGCCTATGCTGCGCACACCCTCCAAAGAACAAGGCTAAACGTCATTAAGAATCCAATTGTGCAGGTCGCTGTGCGTCTGCCGCGACATCTGGCTCTCATCATTGCTCTCGGGACAGGACTGCAGGGATGTGCGAGCCTGCGGCCCGGCTTCGAAACGCCGACCGTCACCATCAGCAGTTTCAGGGCGTTGCCCTCCGATGGAATGCTGCCTGCCTTCGCCATAGGCCTTCGGGTTGTTAATCCGAATCCGGACGCACTGACGCTGCGGGGCGTTTCATACACGATCAGCCTGGACGGTCACGAAGTCATTAAAGGCGTCGGTAATAACCTGCCGGTCATCGAGGCTTATAGCGAAGGCCATATCAACCTGACCGCATCCGCCGACCTGTTTGCAGGCGTGCGACTCTTTTCGGACTTGCTGAAGAGCAACAAGGATACATTCGGCTATGCGGTCGAAGCCAAACTCGACATTGGCGCGCTTCTGCCCTCGATAAGGGTCAGGGATAGCGGTGAAATAAGCTTCAATGGTGCGAGCCGGCGCTAGTCCCCGTCCTTCCTCGCGGTCGTTCTTCCTGAACGACCGTCGATGTGTCCCGGCCCCACCGGCTATTCGTCTTTCTTAATCGACTTCCCCAGTGCCATTAACGGTTCGATCAGGTCCAGCGGCAATGGAAATACGATCGTATTGGTTTTCTCGCCGGCGATTTCCTTGAGTGTCTGCAGGTAGCGAAGCTGCAGCGCCTGTTTTTCGCCTGCGAGTGTGCGCGCCGCGTCGGCCAGCATGTTGGCGGCCTGTTTTTCGCCCTCAGCATTGATAACCTTCGCACGCCTGGCCCTCTCGGCTTCCGCCTGCTGGGCGATGGCCCGAATCATGCTCTCATCCAGGTCAACGTGCTTAATTTCAACGTTTTCGACCTTGATGCCCCAGGCGTCGCTGCGTTTATCCAGTATCTTCTGAATATCGAAATTCAGCTTGTCACGCTCTGCCAGCATGTCATCGAGTTCGTGTTGACCGAGCACCGAGCGCAGGGTTGTTTGGGACAGTTGGCTGGTTGCCTCGAAGACGTCAGCAACGCGAAGCACTGCTTTTTCCGGATCGACGACGCGGAAGTAAATGACGGCATTGACCTTGACGGAAACGTTGTCGCGCGAGATGACGTCTTGCGTCGGCACGTCCAGAACGACGACACGCAAATCCACCTTGATCATTTTTTGCAAGCCGGGGATCAGGATGATCAGACCGGGGCCCTTTACCTTTTGGAAGCGGCCAAGAAACAGTATGACGCCGCGCTCATACTCCTTGAGGATCTTGATCGTGTTGTAGAGGATCAGGAAGATCAGCGCTAAGACAATCGCGAATGGAATTAGTGTCATTGGTATTCCCCGGTTGTTTCGTTAAGTTTGATGTTCCGCGTGGACGGCATCCGCTGCGTGCGCGGGTTCGACTTCAAGTGTCAGTCCGTCAACCGCAGTAACGGTGACCTGCTGGTCTTTATCGATGGGCACTTTGCTGAATGCGGACCACGGTGCACCTTCCAGCCAAACGCGGCCTTCGCCCGCGAAAGACTCCATCGCGATGCCTGTACCGCCAACGATGGTTTCCACACCGGTCACCGCACCACGCCGCCGTAGCTTGACGAGATAGGAAACCATCCACAGCAAGAAGACGCCGGAGATCAGAGCGAAGCCAACGAGGAACGATATTGAAATACCGAATCCGGGTATGCCGCTGTCGAACATCATGATGCCGCCAAAAATAAAGGCGGCGATGCCACCCACGCCAAGCGCACCAAAACTCGGGACGAAAGATTCGGCGACGATCAGGGCGATGCCGACAACAATCAGCGCCAGCCCGGCGTAGTTGACCGGCAAGACCTGCAGTGCGTAGGCGGCAAGCAAAAGCGCGATGACACCGACGACACCCGGCACGATTGCGCCAGGATTGGTGCCTTCGAACCACAGTCCGTAAACGCCGATCATGATCAGGATCATCAGGATCTCAGGACTGGCAATCGTACTCAGAAACCGGATGCGCCAGTCGGGTTCGATTTTTTCAATCAGCAGCGCTTCGGTGTTGAGCGTTATGGCTTGATTATTGACCTTGAGTTCGCGGCCATTGATTTTGTTCAGGAGTTCGGCATTGTTGTTGGCGATTACGTCGATGACGTTCATTTCCAGGGCCTCATTCGCGGTTAGCGTCGCAGCCTCAGTGACAGCCTTCTCCGCCCAGTCGGCATTTCGGCCATGCGCTTCGGCCAGCCCACGAATGTAGGCGATCGAGTCGTTCATGACCTTGCGTTCCATCGCCGAACCGGACGGTGCGGGCTCTTTCGTCTCGTCGGGCTCCGTACCGGGGTCGGACTTTGGTCCCGAACCGGAATCGCCATTGCCGCCAACATCGTCACCGCCGAGTGAAACGGGGGTCGCAGCACCCAGGTGCGTCGTTGGCGCCATCGCCGCAACATGGCTGGCGAGCAGTATGTAGGTCCCGGCGCTGTCAGCCCTGGCCCCGGCCGGCGACACGTAGGTCACAACGGGCACCTCGGAACCCAGAATCGCCGACACGATGTCACGCATGGAATTGACAAGGCCGCCCGGCGTGTCCATGCGAATAATCACCAAAGCCGCATCGCGCTCTTCGGCTTCTTCGATTCCGGTAATGATAAACTCGGCGGTCGCGACGCCGATCGCGCCCTCCAGATCAAGGATGACCGCCGTGCCCTGCGCCACTGCAAGAGGTGCAGATGCGAGGATCACGAAGACCAGCAGCGCTTTCATCAATTGGCGTTTATACATACGTCTAGCATAGCATCGGATGAGAGGCCTGCGGCAGCAACGGATGCTTTTCGGGGCATGTCAACAACAACAACGCTAAAAGACCATGATCAAGACTGCTTTGGTGATCGAATTCCGCAGAGATCCAGGTGGGCCTGACGATGCTGGGCTATGAACCCGGAGAAATCAATGGCGTTCTGGACGGCGTGACCGAGGACGGACCCCGCACGTGCGCTTGCATGAGCTTTGTCAGGAGAAAAAATGAGAATGCGATACCGAAAAGTGCCAGTAATTGTCTCAATTCAGCCAACGCTGATACGCCTGCAGATGAGCTGCAAGCCACTGATAAATCCTTTGTCCGACCGGATGTCAGCGGAATGAACAACGAGGCCTGTTGCTGCCCAGTGATTTGGGCATAGCATCGGGCCAGTGAATTCCTTGCAATTTGTGTAGGATTCGGCGTCCGATGCGCCACCATAGAGAAGCGTTGCATCATCCTTGATTGTCGCACCGCCAATTTGGATCCCTTTTAATTTCGTGGTTCCCCTTCTTGAATTACAAACACGAATTTCTGTTACAACATTCGGATAGAGACGAACGACGCGCGATGATTTGGCACCTACGCTACTCAGTTCGCGTGGACAACCGACATCCAGCTTCTTTTCACCGCCCGCTTTGTTTGCATCGTCCGCCTTGACGAAAATTATGCACGGACTGGCGTTTTTCTGATCCCATTCAATCTCATGAAGGAATTCAGTTTCGAGATCCAGCGATGTTTGGATTTCTCCGGTGAATCCGGCAACCATAGAATAGACCGGATTGCCCACCGGTTGCGGCGGCTTGCTGGCATCGAGCGCCTGTTGCTGATCGCGCGTTTCGGCGGCCTCGGAAGGTTCAAGGTTTGGAGCGCCGGACGGCGCACCAATACGTGGATTTTCAATCTCATCGGAGACTCGTTCGACGGTACGACGGGTACCATCGCCACTCGATTCAAGATTGGGCGCACCGGTCGGTCTCACGAGGCCCGGGCTTTCGATGCTGCCCGGCAGCTGACTCGGACCATTCGGCGGCCGGTTGTTACGAGCGTCTTCCGGTATCGTGATATCCGGGACGCTTCGGTCGTTTCGTGCGGCTTCGTGCAGCAAAGCAGTAAGCCACGGTCGGGACGTCACCTGTGCGACGACACGTCCAATTTCGTCCTCGCTCAAAATCCGGCCGAATATCTGCACTTCATCGAGGTAGATATCTCTTGCCGGCGCCGTCAGGCGGTCATCCCGCGCACCGAAAAAAGTCTCGCTCTCAGGCTTCCGTGGGCCGACGGGTAGCTTGCCGGCGATTGTTCGATTTCGGAATCGAAGCCGGTAGGTACCGGCAGCGAAGTCGTAGACGCCGGCGAAGAAAAACCATGCCTGCTGGTCACGCATAGCGTCGTCAATGCGCAGTCCGTTGCCGCTGCCACGCAAGACGATCGAGCGATTCCAGGCGTAAATGCCGTGTGGCCCATTCGCGCCGACTGAAAAAATATAGCCTGTGCCTTTCGGTTCGTTTGTGTTGAGCCGCAACCAGCCGGT
>DDIP01000332.1:0-1489 GCA_002338605.1 Proteobacteria bacterium UBA1847
GGTGACTGCCACCTTAATTGGGGTGGGGTTGTTGGGTGGGGTGTCTTGCGGGATGTCGACTGGGGCTTCGGCTCCGGGGGTTGCGGGGCTTGATGAGCAGTTCGACTACGACACGCTGGTGATTGAGGCGGACGATGGCCGGCGTCATGAACTCAAAATCTACGTCGCAGGCAGCCGTGACCAACAACGGCAGGGACTGATGTTTGTCCGCAGTCTGCCCGATGATGTCGGCATGCTGTTTGTCTATGACGAAAGCGCCGTGCGTTCCATGTGGATGAAGAACACCTACGTGTCGCTGGACATCGTCTTCGCAACCGGCGATGGCGCAGTCGCAACGGTAATCCGTGATACGACGCCATTGTCTCTTGAATCACTCAGTTCCGGTGTGCCGGTTACGTACGTACTCGAACTCAAGGCAGGTACGACCCGGCGGCTCAATATCGGCAAGAAAAGCCGGCTGATTTGGCACAGCGCTGATGATTGATTCCGGCATCGGTAGCGAAACAGACGCACTGTTGTGCCCGATACTGATCGTCAATCTTGTCCGGCTGGAAGCGTGGCGGTGATCGCCTCGGCGAGGTAGGTAACGTTTTCCCCGGTGATCCCGGCGACGTTGATCCGACTTGAGTCAGCCATATAGACGCCGTAGTCTTTTTTCAGTTGCGCGACCTGGTTGGCTGAAATTCCGAGAAAACAAAACATGCCCGCTGCACGCCGCAAGTGAGAAAAATCGTGGCTCGGCGCTGTCTCGGAAAGTGCATCGGCCAACAAGGCTCGCATCGCCTGAATCCTCTCCCGCATGTCCGCGAGTTCGATCAGCCAGGCGTTTCTCAAGGTGTCATTGTTCAAAATCAGGCTAACCACGGCAGCGCCATGATCCGGTGGAACCGAATAGATCGTACGCACTACGTTGTTCACCTGGGTGTCCACGATTCCGCGACTCGCCGTGTCTGCCGACAAGATCGACAGGGTACCCACGCGATCCCTGTACAGGCCGAAGTTCTTCGAACAGGAAGCCGACACGATCATCTCCGGAACACGCGCCGCCATATAGCGAACGGCGTACGCGTCGGCATCGAGATCGATTGAAAATCCCTGGTATGCCATGTCGATAAATGGCACCAGGCCACGCTCTGCAACGAGCTCCGTAATTTCCACCCATTCGTCTTGCGACGGATCCAGGCCGGACGGATTGTGGCAACAGGCGTGCAGCAACACGACGTCGCCTGGCGGCGCGGTGCGGAGCGCCGAGAGCATCTCGTCGATCTTGATGACATGCCGGTCGGTGTCATAGTACGGATAGGACTTCAGTTTCAGTCCGGCCCCGCCCAGCAACGGAATGTGATTTGCCCAGGTCGGGTCAGTCACCCAGACGGTCGTATCGGGCGCCGCCCTTAATATCAGCGAAGCAGCGACCCGAAGCGAACCGGAGCCGCCCGGTGATTGTATGGTCGTTAAACGATCATGCGGCGCCTCGTCACCGAAAATA
>DDIP01000332.1:1584-3208 GCA_002338605.1 Proteobacteria bacterium UBA1847
CGGCGCCTCGTCACCGAAAATAAGCGCCTGCATCGACGCGTTGAAATCGGCGGCTCCAGCGGTACCGATGTACGTCTTGCTGACTTGCGTGTCGACGAGAATCTGTTCTGCTTTCTTGACCGCGTCGAGGACCGGCGTAAGGCCTTCTGACGTGCGATACACGCCAACGCCAAGGTCGATCTTGTTGGCACGCGGATCATTGCGATGTTCGGCGATAAGCCCGAGGATGGCGTCCGCTTTGACAGCCTGCAGTGATTCGAACAAGGGTTTTCTCCGCTACGGTTGGGCCAATCGGGCAAATTAGCGCCGCATTGTACACACAAAAACGCCGGCTCAAAGGCCGGCGTCTGGTGTCTTGCGTGGTTACTCTCGGGTCAGGCTTTCGGTGCCCACACGGAACACCAGCCATTGGCCGCAACCGCTTTACCCGGGAATATCTGGCAGGGACGCCACTCGTCGCCATCCGCGCCCTGAATCAGCGCACAGTTGGCGCAATTCTGATCAGCGGCCGGGTTGGTTCGCGACCCCGGATCCACTGTCGAAGCATCGTGGGTGTATTTCATCGCCTTGGCCATCGGGTCGTCCGGTGACAGGTGCGGCAAATCGTCGGCACGCGCTTCGCGACCCGGTGTTGCGAGGTATGCAGCCGCTGTAACAGCTGATAACTGAATAAATTTTCTGCGAGGCATAGTGCTCAAGGTTCTCTCCTTATCTGTGATTGTCCTGATCCCGGAACAACATCGGGAAAACAAAAGTCTAGTCGATTCAGGCGCGGAGTCTAGCGAACTTTCCTGAACGCCAGCATAACGGTATATGCGTATGAAATCACTCGTGTTTTGAGAACGATTCTCATTGCGGCCTGCAGCCCCCGCCACTGGGATATACTGCCTGCCCCAATCTTCAAATCCGCGCAAAATGACAGCCAGTAGTCTTGCAATAAAGATCAGCAAAATCAGCGGCGATTCCGCAACATCGTTGGCTGACCAGGTTGCTGTTGAAGAGCCGCTGGAAATTCGCCTCGGGTACACGACACCGACCGGGCGCACAGCCAGCAGTGTGTCGATTACGATGCGCACCCCTGGCGACGACGCCGAACTCGCCACCGGGTTCCTGTTTTCCGAATGCATTGTCCGGTCGCAAAGCGACATCGTGAGGGTGGCTCATTGCGGACCGCCAGCGCCCGATTCCGGCAACCACAACATCATACGCATCGATCTCGCGCCGGAGGTCACCGTCGACCTCGGGCGCTTGCAGCGACATTTCTACACGACATCGAGCTGCGGCGTTTGTGGCAAGTCCTCACTCGATGCGCTGCGCATAACCGGCGCCGTACGGCTTGGCGATAATCACCCGCGATTCAGTCATGAGGTTCTGGCCGGAATACCCGCCGCTGTGCGCGCGCGCCAGACCGCTTTTGACCACACAGGCGGACTGCATGCCGCCGCCGCATTTACTTCACAAGGTGAAATCCTGGTCGTGCATGAAGACGTAGGGCGTCACAATGCCGTCGACAAAGTGATCGGTTCACTCATCGCCATCAATAGATTGCCCGCCAACGACCTTGGCCTGATGGTGTCGGGACGCGCCAGTTTCGAGCTGATGCAAAAAGCGTTGATGGCGGGTA
>DDIP01000307.1 GCA_002338605.1 Proteobacteria bacterium UBA1847
ATCGGCAGGTACTTCATGAATTCGCCCGACATGCCTGGCCAGAATGCGAGCGGTACAAAGGCAGCCAGCGTGGTGCAGGTTGATGCAATGATCGGCCACGCCATACGAATGGCGGCGCGTGAATAGGCATCGAATCGTGTTTCGCCTTCAGCGAGGCGGCGGTCTGCCATTTCCGTTACGACAATAGCGCCGTCAACGAGCATGCCGACGGCCATGATCAATGCAAACAACACCATCATGTTGATCGTAATACCGAACGAACCAATGATCAGAATGCCCATCAGGAAACTGCCCGGTATCGCGACCCCGACTAGCAGCGCGGAGCGAATGCCGAGAATGCCGATAATGACGATGAAGACGAGCAACACGGCCGACAGCACACTGTTCTGCAGTTCCGACAACATGTCATTGACGTCTTTCGATTTGTCACGCGACGCGACAATTTCCATGTCGCTCGGCCAGTAGGCCTTCTCTTCTGCGATCAGGGCGTTGACCGCGTCGATGGTATCAATGATATTGGCACCGGCGCGCTGTACGACTTCGATAGCGATCGCAGGCTTGCCATTCAGCCGGGCAACGCTTTCAGCATCCTTGTAGGTTCGTCGAACCTGCGCAATGTCCTTGAAATGTACAACGCGCTCGCCAACAGCCTTGATCGGCATCTCCAGTACGTCCTCGGCACTCTCGAAAACGCCCGGCACCTTCACCGGAAATCGGCCTTCACTCGAATGCAGCGCGCCGGCGGCGACGAGTCGATTGTTGCGATCAACAAACTGTATGATCTGTGCCTGGTCGAGGCCATAGCTTTCCATCGCGAGAGGATCGACAACGACTTCCATCAATTCCTCTCGTGTACCAATCAGGTTCACTTCGAGGACGCCACCGAGACCTTCCAGCTTTTCCTTGAGGTCCTTGGCAATGGTTGTCAGCGTGCGCTCCGGTATATCGCCCGCGAGGTTCAAGACCAGCATCGGGTCAAAGCGTGACATCTTGACTTCATTGACCGTCGGCTCGTCCGTTTCACTCGGTAATTTCGCCTTGGCTTTGTCAACTTTCTCGCGCACGTCCTGCAACGCTTTATCAGTGTCGACGCCCGCATCAAACTCAAGCTGTACGTTGGCGCCACCTTCGTAGGCGTTAGCCGTCATCTCCTTGATGCCCTCAATGGAACGAAGCTCCTGTTCCATCGGTCGCACAAGCAGGCGTTCGGCGTCTTCAGGAGAGATGCCGTCATGGGAAATGCTGACGTAGATAACCGGTATTTCGATATCCGGTTCCGCTTCCTTCGGAATAGTTGAATACGCAATCAGACCGCCAATCAACACCGTCAGTAAAGACAGGATAACGGTCCGCGACCGGGACATCGATGCACTGATGATATTCATCAGTCGCTGGTCTCGGCACCTGCTTTCACGGCAACGGCTGTTCGCACATCACTTTCAGGGATCGAGTCAACGCGCGCGCCATTGGTAACATAGCCCTGACCTACCGTGATAATCGTCGCATTCTCCGGAAGTCCGGCCAGCCAGACGCCATTGTTCGAGGACAAGGCAATGTCCGCGACCACAAATTCAACAAAGCCCCTGTCGTTGATTATTTTGACGCCGACGTTGCCGGCATCGTCAAGTGTCAGCAATGATGGCGAGACGCGATGTGCCAGGACCTCCTCAGCGGGAATATTCAACACCGCGGTGCCGCCGACCCGAATGGCGCCATCGGAATTGTCGATTTCCAGCTCGACACCGAAGGTTCGCGTCGCTTCATCGGCAACCGGCGCAACATAACGAATACGACCCTGTACGGTTTCGCCGGTGGCCAGTTTCGCATCGGCATGATCGCCAACGCTGACGTAGTGGGCGTCGAATTCGGAGAGGTTGGCTGAAACAATAATCTTGCGGTTGTCGACATAAGTAGCGATTGGATCACCGACCTTGACGAAGTCACCGATCTCCACGTCGCGCGACTGCAGGGCGCCACCAAACGGCGCGCGAATATTCATGTATTCGAGATCAAGCCTTGCCCGGGTCAACTCAGCCCTGGCCGTCTCCAGGAGTGCTACGGCTTCCTGCAGTTGTGCTTCGGACACGTAGCTTGACGATTTGAGTTTCTGGCGGCCTTCGAATTCGACTTCACGTTGCTTGACGGTTGCCTCGGCCTGGGCGAGGCGTGCCTTGCGGTCACGTTCGTCGAGGCGGGCAATTAGCTGACCACGCTCCAGGTTGGCGCCACGATCCGCACCGATAAAATCAACGCGCCCGTCGGTCTGCGCTGCCAGAGTGACGACTCGTGCGGGCGCCGTCTTGCCGTTTATTGAGATCGTTCGCAAAATCATTTCAGCTGACTGCGTACGCACCCGAACGGCATTCTTGCTGGGTGCCACGACCACCGCGGCATCATCCTCGCTGGCCTGTGGAATCTCACTGTCGCCGAACTGGCCGGATAGCAGCCAGATTGCAACGGTGCCAGCGATAGCGGCAGAAATCAGCCATGATTTGTAACGATCAAGAATACCTTGTTGCATCATATTTCCGTCAAAGATTGTGTTGTTCAGCCGTGCGCGGCCTTGCGTTGTCCGGTGTCTGTCAGCATATGCCCGTTTTCTTCAACGTATTGCTTCATGGCAAGGCTCATCGCTTTGCCGAATCCGGCAACAAACTTCATTCCCGGCGGCCACTTATCGAAGCAACAGGACTCTGCTTCCGCAATCAGATTCAGCCAGTTGTCGGCATCTTCCAGGCGGCTTTTCAGGACCGTTTCGATTTGGTCGGCGGGCATCAGGTGGGCAAAGCACATGGTTGCCAGAAAATCCGAGCGAACCTTGTGGCAGGGGGCGGGATCCTTGAGTGCTTCAAGCAGGAATTCCTTGCCGCTGTCGGTAATCGCGTAGACCTTGCGGTCCGGTTTGCCTTCCTGGGACACGTGTTCGCAGGTCACCAGGCCCTGATCCGCAAGCGACGAAAGTGCCGGGTAAATTGATCCGTAACCGGCGGCAAAAAAATGCCCGAACGTCGATTCGAAATGCTTTTTGAGGTCGTAACCAGACGCTGCGCCGTCCGTCAGCATCCCGAGGCAAACTGTCTTAACGTCCATTGTGTGATTGGGTCCATATATCGGGGCGATGCATACT
>DDIP01000228.1 GCA_002338605.1 Proteobacteria bacterium UBA1847
CCTTACTGGCAGGAACCGCGTTAGCGGCCACCCTGTTTATTCTCGGCTCCAGCTTGTACAAGACCTCGGTGCTCTCGGCCGGCGGCGGTCGGGTCGCGACAGACATGGGGGGCACACCGGTGCCGACTGATGTGCAAGACCCGCTGCGCCGTCGCTTGCGCAATGTCGTTGAGGAAATGGCCATTGCGTCCGGAGTCCCGGTGCCGGAGATCTACGTCCTCGAAGAAGAACAGGGCATCAATGCTTTTGCGGCAGGATTCTCACCCAGCGACGCCGCTGTGGCAGTTACACGCGGAACACTCGAGGTTCTCGATCGGGACGAACTTCAGGGTGTCGTCGCGCACGAATTCAGCCACATTCTCAATGGCGACATGAAATTGAATGTCCGATTGATGGGCGTGCTGTTCGGCATCATGGTCCTTGGCTTGATTGGCCGCCTTATCGTCCGCGGCGGCTACCACACCAGTATCATCTCGAGCCGCCGTGATCGCGGCGCACCGGTCGTACTGGTCGTTGGTATCGGCCTCGTCATTCTCGGTGGCATCGGCGTCTTTTTTGCGCGCCTGATCAAGGCCAGCGTATCGCGACAGCGCGAATACCTGGCAGACGCCTCTGCTGTTCAATTTACGCGTCAAAGCGAAGGAATCGCCAACGCGCTGAAGAAGATCGGCGGCTACAGCGCCGGCTCGAAGATTAACGCGGCGGATCCCGAGGAAGTCAGTCATATGTTGTTCGGCAGCGGTTCGGGACTGTTCGGACTGTTTGCAACGCACCCTCCCCTGGTGGATCGCATCAGGGCGCTGGATCCATCGTTCGATGCAAGCCAGTTCCCTCAGGTCGCAGCGCATCAAACAGGCACAAGCCGCGTCGACGAATCAACGCATTCCGCATTTAGCGGAGAGATTACGACCGCCTTCGCGAGCGGCGGTACAAAAGTACTGTCTGACTCCATAGCGGAAACCGTCGGTCGTCCGCAAAACGAACACGTCCAGTTCGCGCGCAGGCTCAGGCAGGAAATCCCCGAATCGCTGTCCGATGCGGCGCGCTCATCGGAGCTGGCCTACCTGCTCGCCATTGCGCTGGTGCTCGACCGGTCGGGACGAGTTACTGACCGTCAGTTTTCCCTGGTCCAGGAGCAGCTCGGACAACAACGAGCCGATTTCGTGCGGCGTTTCTACGACGATCTTCTCGCCTGCGGCGCCGAGTTTCGACTGCCGCTGCTGGAAATCTCTTTTCCTGCCTTGAAACGTCGTCCCACATCGCAACTGTCCTACCTGGTTTCTCTGACAGCCCGCCTGATCGAGATCGATGGCGAGATCGACCTGTACGAGTTTTGCTTTTACCGCATCATGATGAGCAATCTCGGGCGAGCAATTGATCCAACCGGTAAGCGACGGGCCACACGTTCGAGCCGAAATGACTTGCGTGCGGCCGCCGCCATGCTTGTCCGTATCGTCGCTGACTACGGGAATGATACCGACGCCAAACGCAAAGCCGCGTTCGCGGCGGGCATGGCGACGCTTGGACCCTGGGCAAAGGACGAGGAATACGGTTCGACTCGAGACGATACTGTTGCGATCCTCGACCAGTGCCTCGACGTACTGTTGGGATTGAACAGCAAAGGCCAGGAATCATTGCTGCAGGCCATTAGCGCCGCTGCTGCTCATGACGGGAAGTTGTCGATTGCCGAGGCTGAATTGACGCGTGCCGTCTGCGCAACGCTGGATTACCCGCTCCCGCCCATTCTTGTCGCCCGGTAGTGTGCCGGACGTCGCTCGCGTATTATTGAACTCCTGAACGAGCGAGAACTCCAAAACACCATGAAAACAAGACTACTGATTGTAACGACGATTGTCGTCTCCGCATTCCTGGCATTTCCGGTTAATGCGGCGACGAGGGAAGAGAAGCGTGTCGGAGATGCTGCCGATGTCATCGAACAGCTGACACGCATCCCGGAACGAAGTGTTCCTCCGGCGCTGCTGTCACGTGCTTATGCTGTTGCCGTCATACCCAATGTTGTCAAGGCAGCATTCGGTTTCGGCGCCCGGCGTGGAAAAGGAATCATAGTGGTTCGACAGGATGACAATTCCTGGAGCAACCCGGCGTTTGTCACCCTGACCGGCGGCAGTTTCGGCTGGCAGATCGGCGCACAGTCGACTGATATTATTCTTGTATTCAAGACGCGCAAAGGTGTCGACGGTATCGAAAACGGCAGATTGACGCTCGGCGCCGATGTGTCCGTGGCCGCCGGTCCCCTGGGTCGCCAGGCGAGCGTTTCAACCGACATTGAATTCAAAGCGGAAGTGTATTCGTACTCACGCAGCCGCGGGCTTTTTGCCGGTGTTGCGCTGGAGGGTGCCGGAGTCACGATGGATCGCAAATCCAATGCGGCTTTCTATGGCTCCAACAACATGACGCCCGAGAAAATTTTTTCAAGCTCACCAAATATTGCACCGGATATCGCCAACACTTTCGTGCAAATACTGACCGCACAGACCAGTCGACTGCCGACACAACCCGGGATGACAACCGGCGGTGCAATGCCGGCAACAGCGGTGGACGAGGAAGCAGTTGAAGTACGCACATTCGGCCTGCCAGATCCTGAGGACACATCAGACGACGACTTTAGCCAGTAGCCCATTGCGGAACTTGCGATGACACTCGACGAGATGATTGCGAAGACGCAGGCGCTGGCCGAGATTGTCGGTCCGAACGTCTACCTGCAGGCAATGTTGATTGCCACGGCATTTGTTGCCGTCGGCAAGATCGCCGATTGGATCGTGTCCGGGATCATCGGCCGATTCGCCCGCAGATCCAGCAACGACTTTGACGACCAGTTGGTCGAACTCGTCCACCGCCCCATATTTCTTTCCTTTGCGCTCATAGGACTGGGGCTGGCAACGCGGCGCCTTGGTCTGACGGACGCACCGACCTTCATTACGATCGGTATTCTCAAGACGATTGCAATATTCGTCTGGTACAGCACTGTCATGCGATTGATGGCGCTGGTGGTCGAAACCTTTAATCGCACCAGTACAAAGAAAGTCGTCAAGACCGGCATGTTGTCGCTGCTGCACATTGTCATGAAGATCGTAACGCTGGCGCTTGCAGGCTATTTCCTGTTTCTCGCCTGGAAGATCGATGTGACTGCCTGGCTGGCGTCTGCCGGTATCGTCGGGCTGGCGCTCAGCTTCGCGGCCAAGGATACACTTTCCAACCTGTTTGCCGGCGTATCTATCATCATGGATGCACCCTACAAGGTCGGTGATTTTATTATCCTGGAAAGCGGTGAGCGTGGCGTCGTTACTGACATCGGGCTTCGCAGCACGCGCATCCTGACACGCGATGACATCGAGATTACCGTTCCAAACGGCATCATCGGCAACGGCAAGATCATCAACGAAGCAGGCGGCCCCCCATCGCAGCACCGAATACGGGTCGCTGTCGGCGTTGCTTACGGCAGTGATATTGACCAGGTGATCGAAGTCCTGGCGGGAGCAGCCGACAGCCTGCCGGAGATTCTCAAGACCCCCGAGCCTCGTGTACGGTTTCGGGTCTTCGGGCAGTCAAGCCTGGACTTCGAGTTATTGGGTTGGATTGCCAAACCGGTTGATCGAGGAAGGATAACCCACGAACTCAACTGCGCGGTCTACAAAGCGCTCAACGAAAACAAGATCGTCATTCCGTTCCCGCAACGCGACCTCTACATCAAGTCGATGCCCACAGGCTGAGCGACTCCGGGGCCGCTAGGGCGGATCGCTGCTTTCTTCATTGCGACGCGCCAGTTCATCCCGAATGGACTCAAGATCTGTCGGCGGCGGTTCTTCGGACTGCGTTGTATTGGCAGGTGCGTTGCCGCCGTCGGTTGCCGGAACTGTCGCATTGTTTTGCGCAGTCGGCTCGTCGGCAACATGGTTTTCCGGAATAACAGCCAATGGTGTATTGCCAACCGGTGTGGTGGACGCTGACTCCGGCGCATCCGGGGGCATCGCAACACCGAACTGTGCCAGGTACTCCGCTTCT
>DDIP01000280.1 GCA_002338605.1 Proteobacteria bacterium UBA1847
GGCTGCCTGTGCCGAGTCGGGGACCAAACCTGTAACGCTGGAACTTGGCGGCAAGAGTCCGCAGCTTGTATTCGGCGACATCAGCGCTCTGGATCGTGTCGCCCAAACGGTATCTCGCTCGATACTCGCGAACGCAGGGCAAGTGTGCAATGCCGGTTCTCGCGTGTTGCTGCAGCGGAATATTGCTGAACCAATCATTGACCGCCTTGTGCAGCTTATTGCGAAATCGGATGCCGGACCGACATGGTCAGCCGGTACAAATTATTCGCCCATTATCTCCGGCAAGGCGCGTGACGCAATCGCCGGCGTCGTTTCACGAGCGACACAAGCAGGCGCCGAAATGCTGGCGCAGGGTGAACTGCAGAATGAGTCCAGGGGTGGTTCGTACTACGCCCCGACCATACTCGACAAAGCCGAATCGGACATGGAGGCAGTACGGGAAGAGATTTTTGGTCCGGTGATGACAATACAGCGATTTGACGAAGAAGAAGAAGGCATAGCGCTGGCCAACGATACGCATTACGGGTTGGCAGCCGGTGTTTATACAAGTGACATCAATCGTGGCTTGCGTGTGATGCGTGAGATTCAGGCGGGGACCGTCTGGATTAATCGCTACGGTCGAACGGCCGACTTCATCATCCCGACCGGCGGCTACAAACAGTCAGGAATTGGTAAGGATCTCGGCCGCTATGCTTTCGAGAGCAACCTTCGTTATAAGAGTGTGCTGATCGCGATCGACCGAGAATCCGGGTGACCATGACAACAAGAACCATCCCGGCGATCGTTGTGCTGCTGACGTCGCTGCTGCTCGTCCCCCTCGACGCTGCTCTGGCACACAACGTTTCCGATGCAGACGCGGCAATGATTGCGGGCCGGACCGGATGGCACTTTTATCTTTATGTGTGGCTCGGCGCCAAACACATGGTCACCGGTTACGACCACCTCTTGTTCCTCGTTGGCGTTATTTTTTATCTGCGGGAAATCCGGAGTATCGCGACTTTTGTCAGCCTGTTCGCGCTGGGACATTCGATCACGTTGATCGCCGGTGTACTGCTAAACCTCGACGTGAATGCCTACCTTGTTGATGCCATTATCGGCCTGTCAGTCGCCTATAAAGGCTTTGACAACCTCAATGGTTTCACCACGCTTTTCGGAGATAGCCCCAACGAGAAACTCGCGGTGCTGATTTTTGGCCTGTTTCACGGACTGGGATTGGCTACGAAGCTCCAGGATCTTGGCCTTGCTGAAGACGGGCTGCTGCCAAACCTGGTCTCGTTCAATATCGGCGTGGAGTTGGGGCAACTCACTGCCTTGATCGCAATCGTGTTTATCTTGCGGGTCATGCCGAGTCATCCTCGAGGATCAATAGTCAGCACGGTTGTTAATTTCGGCCTAATCGTGGCGGGAGCCATACTGGTCGGTTATCAATTGACGCTATACGCGACGGCTTGAAGGAATAAGAATTATGGGAAAAGCAACACTTGTTCTCGTCACCCTTGCGTCGCTGGGGTTCGGCTTACTTGTCGGATTCAGTCTTGTCGACGACGAGAGCGAAGATGCTGGTGTCGAATCAACTGACACTGGTTTACTCGTATCCACCGGCGGTGCACCGACGTTTCGTTACCTGAGTTTAGTTGACGTTTCCAGCCACGACGCCGAATCAGGTGACCCGTTTGCAGACGGCGAGAACTTTATTGGACGTGATGGCCGATGGAAATCCGAAACTCTGCAGATCCAACTGGCTGGCGATAGCCGGGTTGAATACAAGGTGTTCATGTCGCAAGGCGATTCCTTCGTATTCAACTGGCAAGTTGAGGGAGAGGATATTTACTATGATTTTCATGCTCACGATAGCGCTTTCGGCGAAGAATTCTATACACGCTACGACGATGGTAGAGCAATAAGCCGATCGGGAACGATTGTCGCAGCCTATGACGGCCAGCATGGATGGTATTGGCAGAACCTCGAACCAGACGACGTAACACTGAAGCTTGAGGTCGCAGGTTTCTACGACAAGATAGTCGAAATTGCACTACAGGATGAGTAATGAACCTGCACATACCAGACAATGAAAACCCAAAACGCACTGCATCTTTCGATGTATAGTTAACGCATGCAGCGTCTTTCAAAAGTGGTATTTTCTCTCGGTTGCCTATCGTTTCTTACGATCACACTGAGTGGCTTTCATCTGCATGCCGACGATGGCGGGCACGGTGACGCGGTATCACACACCCACGACGTGCACCAGGTTATTGACCACGATCTGGATCAACACGGGAAACACATTGACCTTCAGATATTTGAGCCCGCAACAGGTTTTTCAAAATTCGAATTATTCGTTGCTTCTTGGCCGACTCTGAAACTTGCGAGCCCGGTCATCGAAAAAATATGTTGGCCAGATGACCCCACGGTTGAAGTGTCATACCGTGATTTCCGGTTACGACCCTTTCTTCGCGCACCTCCAGCCTCTGCCTAATTTTTCGTTACTTGTCTGTCGGGTAGCCGCCGCTGCTCGTTTTCACGTTCGCAAAAAGCTGTGATCCACCGTGGATCGTAGCGGGAGGGATTTACATGTGGGTATTGCTCACAAAACGCACGCTTCTGGCCTGCCTGTTTTCGATATTGGGCACAACGGCATTCGCTGAGTCGAACGTTGCAGAATCCATTGACTTCAACCAGGCGATCCTCAGAACACTCGAGTCCAATCCGGAATTGCGTGCGTTTGGCTATGCTCTCGAGGCGCAGAAAGGCCGGGTTACCCAGGCTTCGATACGTCCCGGTATCGAATTGGGCATCGATATTGAAAACGCGGCAGGAACGGGTGAATTCTCCGCCGCAGGTGGCGCAGAGGCCACGATCAGCCTCGCCTGGTCTCTTGAGCGTGGCAAGCGTGAGCGCCGCACCGAGACAGCGCGTGCCGGCTTGTCGGTCCTCCGGTCCGAAGCAGAACTGATGCGGCTTGAGGCTTCGGCCAATACTGCGCGTCTATATTTATCCAGCCTCGCGCATCAGGCTGAAGTCGAGCTGTCGGATGAGGCCGTCAAGCTTGCGCAGCAAACAGTCTCGGCTGTACGAAGACGTGTCGATGCTGGTCGTTCGACCAAAGCCGACCTCGCCAGGGCTGAAGTAACTTTGTCGCGTATGGAGCTGCAGCGCGAAGACCTCGCTCACGAGCTGCGGACATCGATTCGCCAGCTTGCAGCACAGTGGGGCGAGACAAATCCCGACATCAAAGCCGTTCGTGGCAATTTCTCAGAGCTACCCACTCCCGATAGCTTTGCCGAGTTGCTCGCCCGCGTCGATCAAAACCCGGACTTACGCCGTTACCTCAGCGAGAAAAGACTGCGCGAAGCTGAATTGCGCCAGGCCGAAGCGAATGCCAAACCGGACTGGCGAATTACTGCCGGAGTCAGGCATTTGCAGCGCAGCGATGACCAGGCGTTCGTTGCTGGAATCACAATTCCGCTTGGTGCGAAAAAGCTTAACCGGGGCCTGGTTGCCACCGCGAGGGCAGACCTCGCTCGATCCGAAGCAGGTCGAGTAGCAGCGAGCGTACAAATCGAAACCCGACTGTTCGCACTTTACGAAGGACTGGAACACAGCCTGCACCGCGCGATAGCTCTGCGCGATGATATTTTGCCCCGCGTAGAGCTTGCTCTCGCTGAAACCCAGAGAGCCTACGAGCTCGGACGTTTCAGCTATTTCGAGCTGCGCGCAGCTCAGAACGATGCTCTGCAGGCGCGAATGGAAGTGACGGTGGCACTGATCGATGCGCACCGGAACATTATCGAAATTGAAGCATTGACGGGTGCGGCGCTGACATCGCCGACTCGATAAGTGAGAGAGACACTATGAATCGCATAACAGCAGTTTTCGTAATGGTGATCGTATTGGTAATTGCCGGGTGTACACGTGTCGATACAACACATGACGATTCGGACGTTCACGGCGATGCTGAACCAGCCAAGGGACCGAACCGCGGCAGGTTGCTTTCGGATGGCCACTTCTCCGTCGAGTTGGCAATTTTCGAGACCGGGGTTCCTCCAGAGTTTCGGGTTTGGGCGAGCAGTAACGGTGCACCTGTCTCACCTCAAGACGTAGACGTGGAAGTGACGCTTACACGACTTGGTGGTATTGAGGACAGAATCGGATTTGAACCACAAGGCGATTTTTTGCGCGGCGATACAGTGGTCTACGAGCCGCATTCTTTCGTGGTAGCGGTAACGGCACGTTACCAGGGCGAGTCGCATCGGTGGCAGTACGACAATTTCGAAGGTCGTACTCGCATCGCGTCGGATATGGCGCAGGCGGTTGGCATTGAAACTGAAAAAGCAGGCCCGGCGACAATACGCGAGCATGTAACGGTGTACGGGCGCGTGGTATCGGACCCTGAGAATGTAAGCCACGTCAACGCACGATTTGACGGGGTTATCCGCTCAGTTCGCGCATCGATTGGCGAGCCCGTGACCGCAGGTCAGGTGCTCGCTGTCATCGAGGCGAATGACAGCCTAAACGACTATTCGATAACAGCCCCGATTTCGGGGACAGTTATCGATCGTCATGCGAATCCCGGTGAGACAACTGATGGCCGCACGCTTTTTACGATCGTCGATACCTCGTCCGTATGGGCCGAGCTTGCAGTATTTCCGTCTGACCGATCACGCGTGGTGGTTGGAGCGCCGGTCACCGTCAGGACCGCGATTGGCGACATCAGCATCGACGGTGAGATTGCCCTCCTGAGTCCAGTGGCTGGTTCGAACCAATCGGTAACAGCCCGCGTGCGCCTTGCCAACAATGATGGGTTGCTCGCGGCCGGGATGTACCTGACTGGCGAGATAGAGGTCGCGCTGTACGAGGTTCCGCTCGCCGTAAAGCGTATCGGGTTGCAAGCCTTTCGGGACTTCACGGTCGTTTACGCACACATTGGCGACGAGTACGAAGTGCGAATGCTTGATCTTGGCCGTCAGGATGCAACCTGGGCCGAAGTGCTTGGGGGATTGGATGCCGGCACAGCTTATGTGACGGAAAACAGTTACTTGATTAAGGCCGATATCGAGAAGTCCGGCGCATCTCACGACCACTGAGGCTACGATCATGCTGCAAAGAATTCTCCGACTGTCTCTCGCACGACGCGGACTGGTGCTTGTCGGCGCAGTAATGCTCGCCGGTCTCGGTATCTGGAATTTCACGCTACTGCCGATCGACGCTGTGCCGGATATCACCAATGTTCAGGTGGTTGTTAATACGACGAGTCCTGGTTACACACCGCTCGAAGTCGAGCAACGCGTTACATTCCCGATCGAAAACGCAATGGCGGGTTTACCGCGACTGAAGAACACACGATCCCTGTCTCGTTATGGTCTGTCACAGATTACGATCGTTTTTGACGAGGGCACTGACATCTACTTCGCTCGTCAGCTAGTGGCAGAACGTGTGAGTGCCGTTGTTTCAGAGCTGCCAACCGGTCTTACTCCCAGCCTCGGACCGATTGCAACGGGTTTGGGTGAGATCTTCATGTTTACGATCGGCGCCGAACCTGGTGCTACCAACGATGATGGATCGCCCGTGACGGCAACCGATCTGCGAACCGTGCATGACTGGATAATCCGGCCACAACTGCTACGGGTGCCTGGTGTAGTCGAGATTAATCCAATTGGTGGGTTCAAGAAGGAAATCCTGGTCGCACCGGACATGGCAAAATTACTTGCGTACCAACTAACGTTTGCGGACGTCGTTGAGGCCCTGATGCGTAACAACCAGAACCGCGGCGCCGGGTTTATCGAGCATAACGGTGCACAATGGCTGATGCGTGTTCCAGGCCAGGCGGAGTCGATGGAAGACCTGGGCGCCATTGTCATAGAAGAGAATGATGGACTGCCGGTTCGTATTCGCGATATTGCGTCCGTTGGCATTGGCGAGGAACTGCGTTCCGGTGCAGCTACACAGGACGGACGTGAGGTCGTGATGAGCACGGTATTCATGCTGATCGGCGAGAACAGCCGAACGGTCGCTCATTCCGTGGCGCAAAAACTCGAAGAAATAAAAAAGACACTTCCTGCCGGTATTACGGCCACAGCAGTTTACGATCGCACGGGACTGGTCGACAAGACGCTGGCAACGGTAAGAACAAACCTGGTAGAAGGTGCGTTGCTCGTACTCGTTGTCCTGTTTGTGTTCCTTGGCAATGTGCGGGCAGCGGTGCTAACAGCAGCCGTCATTCCTCTTTCAATGCTCATGACGATAACGGGTATGGTGCAGGCGGGGGTCAGCGCCAATCTGATGAGCCTCGGTGCACTGGATTTTGGCCTTATCGTTGATGGTGCAGTAATTATTGTCGAAAACTGCCTGCGACGACTTTCCGAAGCAGGGCGCGGCGGAACGCTTGATGAAAAAGGGCGTTTCGCGATCGTATTTGATGCGACGCACGAAGTAATTCGCCCCGCGTTGTTCGGGGTTTTTATCATCACAGTTGTGTACATCCCGATATTTGCGCTGTCAGGTATTGAAGGAAAGATGTTCCACCCAATGGCGATCACGGTCGTGATTGCACTGGTCAGCGCGATGATCTTGTCCGTAACTTTTGTACCAGCCGCGGTGGCCTTGTTGTTTCGAGCACCCATCAAGGAGAAGGAAAGCGCGATAGTAAAAGGCGCCACATCTCTCTATCGCCCGGTTCTTTCTGCGGCGCTAAGATTCCGGTGGATCGTGGTAACGGGAGCGATGCTTTTGGTCATCGCCAGTGGTTTCGCAACGTCCCGGCTCGGCATGGAGTTCGTTCCCAATCTGGATGAAGGTGATATCGCGATGCATGCGCTGCGTATTCCCGGTACCTCATTGCAGCAATCGGTAAGCCAGCAACAACACCTGGAATCGCGAATCAAGGAGATGCCGGAAGTAGAGCGGGTATTTGCAAAGATTGGGACCCCTGAAGTGGCGACGGATCCTATGCCTCCCAGTGTGGCCGATAACTTCATCATGTTGCATCCGAGGAATTTATGGCCGGACCCGGACAAGCCGAAGCTACAAGTCGTGCGAGAGCTCGAGGAAATCGTCAACCAGGTACCCGGAAATCGTTACGAATTCCTGCAACCTATCCAGATGCGATTTAACGAGTTGATTGCCGGAGTGCGATCAGAGCTGGCAGTCAAAGTGTTCGGCGATGATTTTGACCAACTCGTCGAACTCGGGGGGATGATCGAATCGGTAATTTCATCGGTTCCAGGTGCTGCTGATGTGGCGGTCGAACAAGCGACAGGCTTGCCGGTGCTTACAGTCATTCCGAATCGAGAGGCGCTCGCGCGCTACGGACTGACAATTGCTCAAGTCCAGGAATTGGTCGGCACGGCGCTAGGCGGCCAGATTGCCAGCCAGCTATATGAAGGCGATAAGCGCTTCGATATCGTTGTACGGCTCGATGAAAAGCGGCGCAGCAATACGGATGAGCTTCTCGACCTGCCGGTTCAGTTCGGCGGCGACAGCTTTGTTCCGCTGAAGGAGCTCGCGCGGGTCGAACTGTTGAATGGATATAACCAGGTCAACCGGGAGAACGGCAAGCGCCGAGTCGTCGTCACCGCCAATGTTCGGGGTCGGGATCTCGGTGGTTTCGTACGCGATGTTCGGTCGGCCATTGAAACGCGGGTTGAAGTGCCGTCCGGTTACTGGCTTGAGTATGGAGGGACATTCGAGAACCTCGAGTCGGCTGCCAATCGTCTGGCCATCGTGGTTCCGGTTACATTGTTGCTGATTCTGGGTTTGCTGATGATGGCGCTGAATTCATTTCGAGATGCGCTGATCATTTTCAGTGGAGTACCGCTCGCGTTGACGGGTGGTATTGCGGCATTGCTGTTGCGCGGAATCCCATTTTCCATCTCAGCGGCAGTGGGTTTCATTGCCCTGTCCGGTATCGCGGTGCTGAACGGGCTGGTAATGGTAACGTTCTTTCGCGACCTCATAGAGCGTGGCACAAAAGTCAGTGAGGCAATTTTCGAGGGTGCCCTCGGCCGTTTAAGGCCAGTACTCATGACGGCGCTCGTTGCATCGCTTGGCTTTGTACCCATGGCGCTGAATTCAGGCATTGGTTCCGAGGTGCAGCGACCACTCGCGACCGTGGTTATTGGTGGAATAGTCTCTTCGACATTATTGACTCTTATTGTTCTGCCGGCATTGTACTACCTCGCCCATAAAGAACAGCAAAAAGGGTAGCCGCAGACCTGTCTGAACGCTGTTGCGATTAGCGCGAGATACTCATTTCACAGGAAGGGCAGAATCGTGTTCAAAAGGGGAAGGAAATGAAGATTGTGATCGGGATGCTTGCCACATTATTTATCGTAGTATTGGCCGCGATCGGCGTAGCATACTCTGGCCTGTACGACGTCAGCGCGCGTTCCTCGCATAGTTCGATTGTCGGCTGGTACTTGTCGACGACGGCGCGAGTCGCCATCAAGAGACGGGCGGTTGATTTAGATGTCCCGGATCTTGACGATGAAGCGCTTTTGCTTGCGGGCATCAACGATTACGAAGCGATGTGTGTCGGCTGCCACGGCGCGCCGGGCAAGAGTCCGGGGCCCATTGGGCGTGGATTGAATCCGCCGGCACCGGACTTGCAGAAATCGGCCACGAAAATGTCGACAGCAGAACTGTTTTGGGTGACCAAGAACGGCATCAAAATGACTGGTATGCCGGCTTGGGGCGCGACGCATGACGATAACGCAATTTGGCCAGTGATCGCCTTCACGTCCAGTTTGCCCTCCCTCGACGAATTAGGCTATCAGAATCTCTTCGACTCTGCCGCCGGCCATGGACATCATTCGGATGCTCCGTCGAGCGCCCGGCATGAAACGGCCGAGAGCGCGGAACAGTCCGCGGATAAGGTTCATTTGCATGAAGATGGTTTGACTCACGTGCATGAAACACCAAAAGAAGTGGTTACGACCGAAGAACATGACCACGGCACCCACGAGCATTAGGATCTTCTGAGGTTTCATCAAAATCCGAAACCAACGCGGGGCCAAACCTACTTAGCGGGCGTCAGCGTGCCCGAAGAGCGGAGCAGGTCGACAAACGGTTCGGCCAGGAGTTTCGAGCCCAGTGAATTGAAGTGATCCTTGTCCCGGTACAAGAAGCGGCTACCGTTATCCGGGTAGCAGTATTCTTTGCCTGCCGGGCAGACTGATTCGAAAATATTGAAAACCCCAATATTGTTGTTGCTTTCCTCCAGACTGGTCAGCTGTTCCATCACCTTATCTATCTGGGGGGCAATCGTGTTTCGTTTTAGCCTGCAACTCTCTCTTTCGTCCAGGCTGCACTCGCGAATGTCATTGTAGGGAAATATGGGCGGCGGCCCGGTAATGACCAGTTTCACCCCTTTTTCAGCGAGATCGTCAGCGAGACGGTTTACGTTGTACAGCCATGGCCTCAGTTCAAGCGGCTCGATGTGTTCGGAGCGTGTGAGGTAGATCCGTGCAACAAGCACGATGTCGCCGGGTTTGAACATTGCGGAGATCGCGCTGAACACTTCCTTGCGCGGAGCGAACTCCTTGCCCGCCGGAAACGGGAAACTCCAGCCGGGCGTTTCGATCAGGTGCACGCCGACACCCAGCCTGTCGTGCAACTCATACAGCATTCCCTGCAAATGCCCGGAGTGACTGTCCCCCATGGTCCAGATGGTCGGCATCCCTGAGCCGGGCTTCGGTGCCACCGTGCAGTTTGCGATCGTGTCAGGTTTGAATACCCGGCTTCCGCCGTCCAGCGCGCAGGTCAAAATATGCGATTTGCCACTGGGGATTAACGGTAAGTATGGCGGAGGGTGGATCGCCGCCGTGGTTGTTTCGGAAACGGCGTCTGTCCTGATCATCAAGAACAGCAACACCGCCGCGACAACCAGATTGCCAGCAAGTCCCAATGCGATATCACCCGCTCTGCGAGTTGTCCAGGTCCGGTATCGCAAGCGCTTCTCCACTAAATGAAACGAAACGACCGCGGCAATCGCTGTGGCTGCGACGTACACAGCCGAAGAGCGCCACGCCGTGGCCAGCACGATCGGTCCAAGTGCGATAATCGGCCAATGCCAAAGATAAAGCGAATAGGAAATCCTGCCGACGTATACGATGGGCTGCAGCGTCATCACGCGGGTTGCCAGTGAGTCGTCCTCGTTCGCCAGCAGCAAGCCCGTTAACGCAACTGCCACTATCGTTGCCGGCATGGCTTGATGCTCGGGCACCAGGAAGCACACCAGCAAGCCCGCGAGGGCGAACGGTGACAGGCGCTTCAAAACACCCTGAATTCGTGCTGATCGGAGGTGGGCTGGTCGGAGAAAGACCAGTGCGCCGACACCCAGTTCCCAGATTCTCGCAGGCATCAGGAAAAATGCCGCGGCCCGGTGATCCTTGTAGAGCCAGGCAAACATCACCACGGATACCAGTCCACCCACGATCATTGCGCGAGACAGCATTTGGAAAGATGTGCTGTGCAGTTTGTAGTAGAAGAGCCAGGCAAACATCGGGAAGACGACATAGAACTGCTCTTCCACCCCCAGTGACCAGGTATGGGTGAAAGCGTTGAAAATTGAGGACGGGGAGAAATAATCGAGCTCGAAGAAGAACAGTACGATATTCCCAAAGCCAAACAGGGCAGCGAGCCCTGTCTGAATCGAGTGCCGGGGAAAGGGATCGGTTGCCAACACCACGATACTGGTGACGGCCACACATAGCGTAAGTGCGGGCATCAAGCGCTTAATTCGCCTTGCGAGGAAGCCGAGGTAAAGATGCAACAGCTCCGTCCGCCGCTGGCGTAACAGGGATGCGGTGACGACGAATCCGGAGATCGCGAAGAATATGTCCACACCCAGGAATCCGCTGGGCAGAAACTTTTCAGGCAGATGGCTTGCGATCACAGCCATAACTGCTACTGCTCTCAGTCCGTCGACATCAGCACGGTAGGGTAGTTTTTCAGTCAACGTCTCAGCAATCGAATGTGATTTGAACAGAGACAGGCAGTGTAATCGGCAATGCGTCCGCGAACCAGCAGCGCGGCAAACGTCGGGTTACTGAACGGTATGACCTACAGCCGATCTATTGCAACGCGCGCAATTTCTTTTTCAATTCGCAATACCTGGTCCTTGCTGGTAGACCGGAGTGGCATCCACACGCGTACTTCTGCATGTTTGGCCTTATACACCACGAGGTGCAAGGTCTCGTAAAGTTCAAATGCATACGCAACATCGCCAATGCCACTGATATCCGTACCCGCGGCAATTGCGTCCCCAAACTCGATGGCGTAACTGGATCCGTCGTCCGATGCGCGCTCCCTGTCTGCATCCTGTTGTTTCGACATAGCCATCGGTGTGTCTGAAGTGCGCACCTGCACGGTTACCCTCTTGTGGGCACCTTCCAGAGTGTGTGTACACTGGGAAAACGAGTCACCACCGCTGCTCCGCTCTACGTCCACATTGGATTCGACCAGCGCCGCTGCCGCGATTTGACTGACCTCCGCACCCGAAACGATCTCGCATGCATGCACTGTCCTGGCTGCTGTTGCCACACCCTTGCTGTCCGATCCGCAGGAGGCAAGCAGCACCGCTGCAAGCACAGCGAAACCCGCTGGATTGATATTCTTCATGTCCTGGCACTCCTGAGTTCCCTCGTACCCATTAAACGGAAAGGAACCTGCCAGGGGGCCATCGAACACACGGAGCGTGTCGGTCAGGCTTTACGTTTCATCCATCCGGGCATAGATAAAAGCGCGGGCGAGCCGCCAGTCACGCTTGACGGTGCGCTCCGAAATGGACATCGCCTGCGCGGACTCAGCAACCGAAAGGCCCGCGAAAAAGCGCAGTTCGACCAGGCGCGCAAGACGCGAATCCCGTTCCTCGAGTCCATCCAGCGCAGCATCCAGTGACAGGAGCGCCTCTGACGCATCGCGCAACGGGATTTCCGCGATATCCATATTCACCTTGATGGTTTTGCCGCCTCTGCGGGCGGCGTTGCGCGCCCGCGCGTGGTCAATCACGATATGACGCATGGCCCTGGCTGCGACACCGTAAAAATGTGCGCGATCATTCCACTCGGGAGCGTCGCCTGCGGTCAGTTTGAGGTAAACCTCGTGCACCAGCGCCGTTGCGCCCAATGTCTGTGGCATTGATCCTGCAAGTTGGGCACGAGCCTTGGCACGCAACTCGTCGTAGACGATCTGAAACAGGCTCGCGACTGCATCGTTGTCACCCGAGGAGGCCGCCCTGAGAAGTTGCGTAATATCACCACTCATGTCGAGTGCTCGACCGAGGTTTCCCGACGCACGGGATGATATTCGGGCAGCTGCTCACGAATGGTAATCGTCGCTGACAGGCGCAAAGTCGCCGCTTCATCACGCTTGCCCTGGAGGTCGAGTGCATCCGCCATCCAGTAGTCCACTCTTGCCACTTTCCAGGAGGATTCTCCGAACTGGGCGGCAAGCGCTGAACGGGCAGCCTTGAACTGCATTACCGCATCGCCCGCCACGCCAGCGACGGTGAACGTTCGCCCCAGTTCGAAGTGAGCCTGCGCCCGCTCCAGATTCTCCGGCGGAAACATTGCCGCCAGATTGACCAGGGCCGCTCGCTGCAATGTCAGTGCGGCCTCTGTATGACCTTCGGCAAGCGCAATCTGCCCGAGCAGGATATCGCTGCTCGAAATTGACGGATGCGTATCAGGCAGTTTGCTGCGTTGCATTTCGATCGCACGCTCAGTCAGCCTGCGCGCAGACACAAGATCGTTGTGAAGCAGTGCAATAGTTCCCTGGTCGCGGACCAGTTCGCCGCTGTCAGGATGGTCGGGCCCCAGCGCTTTGTCGCGCATCGCCAGTGCCCGCGCAACCAGTTCTTCCGCCACCTCAACCCGGCCAAGCTCCAGATAACACCGCGCCTGATGATGCAGCGTTGCGGCGACAAACGGGTGTTCGGCGCCCAGTATCGGCACCAGCTTTTTCTCAAGCTCCTGGTACTCCGTGAGCGCGCCGTCGATGTCACCCGATGCACGTTGCACAGTTGCGAGGTTGATACGGGTTATCAAGGCGTTCGGATGTTCGGCTTTATCCTGCGCGACCCAGTAGTCGTAAACCTCGGTCAGTATCTGGCGTGCCTCATCAAGCTTGCCGAGACGCAGTTTCATGAAACCGAAATTATTCAGTGAGGCAATCGTGTCGTGGTGGTCTGATCCGTTGACCTGTCGATTCAGGTCCAGTGACTCGGCGAAATACTCTGCGGCGCGTGCGAAATTTCCTTCCGCATATTCAAGCGCGCCAAGATTATTGAGCGACAGTCCCGTCTGTGGATGCATTGCCGGCAGAACCCGACGACGAATATCCAGTGCCTTTTCGTGGTATCGCCGGGACTCGGCGTAGTCGCCCTTGGTGCGCATCAACACGCCGAGATTGTTGTAGGACGTGGCGACTTCCTGATGATCCTCACCCAGCTGCTTGAGGCGCAGCGCAAGCGCCTGGTCGGCAAGTCCCAACGATGCGTCGACATCACCCTGACGCGTGGCCACGATCGATTTGAGGTCAAGTGCTTCGGCCTGCTCAAGAGCAGATCCGTGGGCTTCAAAAATGGGTAATGCAAGATCCAGTGACGCCACGCCGGCGATATCATCACTCTTGCCGATCAGTATCCGACCATGGACGAGCAGGGATTTCGCATACTCAATGCTGTTCTTTTCCGGTATCGAGGCCAAGGCTTCGTCGACGAGTTCGATCGCGCGATCGTCCTGGTCCATCTTGTCGTACATGTCCGCGAGAAAGGTCAGAATCTCGGCACGCACGCCCGGTTCATCGATGAGCTCCGTTTGTATTCGATCGGCTCCATCGTCCACAAGTTGCCGGGCGGTCAACTCTTGCCCCAGCGCTTCTGCCGGATCGGCCCCCCCGAACAGGCTAAGAACGAACTCTTTGACCGCCTCGGCCTTGTGCGCCTGCGTCGCCGCGACACGCGCCTGCCACGTCGTCGCCGTAATCCCACCACCGACCGCGATGGCAATAGCGACCATCGCCGTCACACCAACCCGATTCCGGCGTACAAATTTCGTGGCACGGTAGGCGAGACTCTCCGGCCGCGCGAGTATTGGCTCATGCGCGAGGTAGCGGCGAATATCTTCCGCAAAATCGCTGACACTTCCGTAGCGCCGCGTCGGGTCCGGCGCGGTTGCCTTTTTCACGATCGCATCCAGGTCACCCTGCAGCTGCCGCCGCCAGGCGACCGGCAACTCCCGGTTCGCACTGGGAGACGCTATCGGACGTTCCATCGCTTGCAGCATTTCTACCGGCGAGCCGGTTACCTTGTCGCGCGGCGGCTGGCTGCATAACAACTCATAAAGCACAGCGCCGAGTGAAAATATGTCGGTTGCGGTCGTAATAAGGTTGTCGCCCATTTGCTCAGGAGCCGCGTACTGAGGTGTCAATGGAACGAAACCGCCGCGCGTCAGCTTCATTTCATTGTCGTCGGGTCCGGCCAGCAGCCGGGCGACGCCAAAATCAAGCAGGCGTACCGTACCGTCATCCGCCACGAGAATATTGCCGGGCTTCAGATCGCGGTGCACCACGAGGTTTCGATGCGCGTGCTGCAGCGCGTCGCAGACCTGCAGAATCAGCCTGAGACGTTCTTTGATGCTGAGTTTGTTGCGCATCGACCAGGTCGTGATCGGCTCACCTTGGACCAGCTCCATCACCAGGAACGGCCACCCGCCGGCCGAGGTGCCGGCATCAATCAATCTCGCAATATTGGGGTGTTGCAAACGCCCGAGAATGCGCCGTTCACGGCCGAAACGCGGTTCCATCTCCGCCCCAAGCATGCCGCCGCGAATGACTTTGAGTGCCACTTGCTGTTCGTACGTGCCGTCGGCGCGCTCAGCGAGATACACAACTCCCATGCCGCCGCGACCCAGCTCCGACACAATCCGCCACGGCCCGACCTGCTCACCACTCGCAAGAAGCTGCGGTGGCGAATCGTTGGTGTATTCATCGATGGGTAGAGGATGATCGAGTACGCCTTCGGCATCAGCGTCAGCCTTGAGCATGGCCTCGACTTCCCGGCGCAATGCAGGGTTTTGGTCGCAAGCCGCATCCAGAAACGCGGAACGCTCCGGGGCCGATCTCTCAAGCGCTGCATGAAAGAGCTGTTCAACCTGTTCCCAGTGCTGCCCGGTGTCCTTATCAGTCATCGCACCCTTCCGCAAAGCGCCTGCCACCATTGTCGGCATGAGATGCGCGCGCGGCAAGGGATTTCCGGGGGAACTGTCGCAATTGTCGCGAGATCGATGGCCCTTCATTGATCCTGATTCCGTTCATATCACTACAGGGAGAAATACTGTGGCACCCCCCACTGGATCGTCAGGGAGCTCAAAAATGGGAAGATTCAAGATGTTAGCGCGAAGCCTGGTCATTTCGGTCGCGCTGCTGACGTTTTCTGCACCTGCGGCGGCTGACACGGCAGGCGACGTAAAGTTGATCCTGGGTGCACTCGCCAAGGCAAAGATCATCAATCCAAAGATCGTCGATGCCAGTGACCTGATCTATTGTTTCGCGATGCAATCGCCCGAGCAGTGTGTCGACCTGCAAGACGTCGGTGATCAACTGGCCTCGGATGCTGCGTCGGACGCCGAGAAAAAGGCAGCAGAATTCATCCCCAGCGATCCCATGGTCCAGACGGCTGTCGATATCGTGCGTGCTGTAATTCAGGACGACTGGTTGCGTGTTCTGGAACTTGCTGGCGTAAAACTCCTGGGTCAGATTTCGTGCACAGCATCGCTAGCCGTCACCGGGCCACTGGAACCCTTTATCTGCGGCTCCTTCGCCGATGAAGTCCTGAGCAAAGCAGACCCCCTGGTTCACGAGATACTGGTGGTCGTTAAGGATTTCCCGAACGTGAATCTCTGGAAGCTGATCACCCTGTTCGGCTTTGAGCTGGCATGCGATATGGCCGAGGACTATGGCGTCCCGCTGGCTGGCGAGGCCTGCGGGGTATTGGGAGAGGCGGTTGAGGCGATAGCCAATTTTTCGAAAGCTGCGCTTGACGCCATCGGACAAGGAGCTGAGGCCCTTGCCGGTGCGCTGGCAGATGGCGCGGAAGCTGTCGTGGAGTTTGTATTCGGCTCCGGGGATGGGCCGAATGCTCTTGATCCGGAAATATATTACGCGCACATCGTCAGGCCGACGATATATACGCGGGTAAGTGAAAGGCTCAACAGTGGGGCGACGAGTCTCGGCATGAACAATGCCCAAACGAAGTCATGTACGGACCACTATGGTTCCATGATCGGTAGTTACGTCTGCCCCGTCTTGAGTAACAAACTAAAAGGCGAGGCGGAAATCCTATACAAGTATGTGCTAACGATTCCTGAAACCTACTTCGACGGCTGGTTGAAGGCAAGAACACGCGACAGGGTGCGCTACCGCTACCACTCTGACGAATTCCAAGCCTATCGAGGTTACATCGACAAGCTCAGTTTGGTCGACACAACACTATTCCTCAATGCGCAGACCAACTTCGTCAGGGGGTACAATCCAATACCCACGCAAATTCCGCCGCAGAATCGTGCCGAGTACTTCTCGTACTACTTGCCTCGCCTGACAGACTGCCTGTCCGTAGTCAACGGGCTGTTTGACGTGGAAGGTCAATGGACCCGGGAGATTGAAGACTGGGTTTGTTTCGAGGCCGTCGGCAAGCGTTTTGCGAATGCGCTGGTCGCGGAGAAAAGCCGGATTGCAAAAAGCATAATTCCCCAGGCAAAGGCCTTCGGCTGCAAATCAACCAAGGTCGGCGACTCTCCGGAGCTAATGTTCATTTGCCAAAGCTACGCTGCTATCGGCGCCTGTTTGAATCTTGCGAGAGAGGAGTACGAAGGAAATCACTTCTGCACCCTCGATAAACCGCAGGCAGGCATGCGGCTTGGCATCGAATTAGTTACATCGCTTACAGCCGAACGATGCGTCTATCTCTACGAGCAAAAATCCGGTCCGCCAAACCCCCGGGTTGCCTGTAGCCGGCCGTGGAAACGAAAGAACTGTGAAGCGCTGCTGCAAAGCTACCGAGTTCGCTGGGGGATAGAAGACCTGTCGATTCGAATGCAGTGTGAATATTACCCAGACAAGAATTTCCTCGAGCAGGAGGCGCGCGCCAAGCAGATCGTTGCGGCGCTTAATGGTACACCAGTCGTGGAGCTTGCACCGGATATTGGACGTCGGACCTTACCTCCCAGCCTCAATTCAACGCTTTGCAGAACGCTTTGGGACCCACTCGCGATCAATTGCCCGCACCAGACAAAAATGCCGCCATTGCCAGATGACCTGGCGACGCCGCCGATCGAAAGCTGCCCGGCGGACCCGAACAAAAACGGGGCTGATCGTGTTTGTTATCAGGTTGTCTTTACGCACAAAGATCAGCTTCGGGAGAAAGAGAATCAACCGTTGTCTCCGGCAAAAGCGGTGCCACAGATGCCACCGTCCCCCGCGGGTCCGGTACGAACGGGGACCGTATCGCGCCAGCCGGTCCCGTCACCGATAGCGACCACCGG
>DDIP01000272.1 GCA_002338605.1 Proteobacteria bacterium UBA1847
TATCGTGCCGGCGTCGCACGCGGTCCGGATGAATTCCGGGCCCGCGCACAGGAAGTGGTTGACGGCGGCGCGGACTTCATCAAGGTCATTGCCTCGGGTGCCGTTTTCGGCCATGGCAGCGATCCCGGTGCGCCGGAGATGACTCGTGAAGAAATCGCTGCGGTCGTCGACGTTGCCAAGGCTGCCGGCATCAAGGTCACGGCCCATGCGCACAGTGCCGAGTCGATCAAGGATGCCATCCTGGCAGGCGTTAACTCGATTGAGCACGCGTCGTTGGGCGACGATGAATCCATCGCGCTGGCAGCCAAACATGGCGTCGCATTTTCAATGGATGTCTACAACGGCACCTACACGGATGAGGTCGGCATCGCCAACGGCTATGCCGAAGAGTTCATGCAAAAGAACACCGATACGACGGAAGCCCAGCGGGTTGTCTTTGAAAAGGCCCTGGCCGCCGGGGTCACGTTGATGTTTGGTACGGACCTCGGTGTGTTACCGCACGATATGGGCGCAAAACAGTTCGAGATCATGGTTGAGCGTGGCATGACCCCGATGCAGGCGATCAAGTCGGCAACGTCGGTGCCGGCCGCTCATATGGAAATCCAGAAAGATGTGGGCGCGTTGGAAGTTGGCCGTTACGCCGACCTTATCGCTGTGCGCGGCAATCCGCTTAAGGACATTTCACTGCTGCAGCATGTCGATTTCGTCATGAAAGGCGGTTCGATCATCAAGATGAACGCTCAAGCCACGACGGATGCCGATACACCGTAATTAGCACGTCATCACCCGGTGTTATCGCACCGGGAACTTCGACCACGCCGACAAGCCCCCGGTTGAGCTTCGCCGCTTTCGGAAAGTGGGTATCGGACAGCGCCCGCCCGGATCGCGTCGTGTATTTACCGGCCAGCTGCGCACCCTTGTCGCGGCAAGGCGGATTGTACTCGGACACCATGAGTACAGCGCCGGACGGAAATTCCAGCAGGCTCCCCATGGGCAAACGCGACAGCTCGCTGATGCCCTGCAGACAGAGATTGGCACCAACGTCGGCCGCCGACAGAGGCTCGGACAAGTCCATCGCTGCTGTGATCTCAGCGAGTTCTTCGACGGATATCGCTGACCACTGTCGTTCATTGCGACGCAGCGTTCCCTTGGCTTGCTTGTCGCCGGAAAAACAGCTGCGGGTAAAAGACTGGTGGCGATCGCCGACAACGCCATCGAACTCAACATTGATTGAGCGACGCTCCTCCTTGCCGTGTTCATCAAGGCTTCCGACATGAACGGAGACAACCTTTGCTTGCAGTGTTTCCACCTTAGCCCTCGTTTTCCAGTTCAGACCAGATGGTACGCACCCAGTCGCGAATTGTCAGCGACTCCCGCCAGCGATCGGAAAGTTCGTCTTGCCGCGCGTCTGTAATTGCATACGGGGGCGGTCCAAGCTCACACAGGAACGCCAGCGTCGCCTTATCGTCATTGCGCTTGCGCCAGTCGCGCATACCCTCTGTCCACCAGCCCCTGAATATGTCGACCCATTGCTGGTGTTGTGGAAAATTGATTTGCACCTGGATCTGCTCGCGACTCGCGATGCGCCCCTGGAAACAATCGGAGCGTTGCAGAACTGCGCTGATGTATGCCTGATCACGAGCCGAAATCGGCGCACGCATTTCGCGATCGACAACGAAATGCGACAAGTCAGCGCACAGGCGCAATTCCGGAACGAATTCCATCAATTGCAGCGTGAAAAACAAGTCGTTCAATAGCCCGTCGCGATGCGTTTCGAACAACAGTGGCATATCGCGGTCTGCGGCCTCATCAATCCAGCGGCGTACATCGGTGACCGCATCCTCCGGCCTGATCGGCATGACGCCACCGATGACATTGACGAGTGTTGCATCGATCTCGACGGCGAAGTCAAGGATCGGCGCGAGGTCTTCGGCGGAATGCGGAAACGCATTGACCATGGCCTTCAGGTTGTGAACGTCAAACAGGTGCGCGTACTCGCGACACTCGGGAATTTCCTCAACGGACGGATCCATGCAGGCACCGTCAAAGCCGGCCACCGAGATCATCGCGAAAGCTTCTTCCTTGCTGCGTTCGGGTACATTCGGGTTCCGCAGCTCCATTGCCCAAAGCGATTGATAAATCTCAAGTTTCTTCATTTAGCCCGCCCTGCGATCACGCCCGACCACCACTGCATCAACGGCGGTCGCCGCATGGTCACTGACGATCACCGGGTTCACATCGAGTTCCGTGATGACGTCGCGCAGTGCGTCCACCATGATAGAGAAGCGCTCTGCCAGGGTGCAGAAACCGTCAATGCTGACCGCCAGCATGCCGCGCTGTCCGTCCAGTAAGCGCCTGAGTTTCATGCGATCGACACAGCGCCGCGCGTGCCCGGCGCTGAACGGCGGGAGTGCAAACTGCACATCGTGCAAGGTCTCCGCGAGGACACCTCCAAAACCCATGACGACAACCGGACCGAACTGCGGGTCGCGCCTGACACCCAGGATCATTTCGATACCAGCGTCTGCGACAGCTGCAACCAGCACCTCATCACCAAGACGCTTACGCATCAACGCGTACATGTTCGACAACTGGTCTTCATCAGCGATTCCGACAACAACGCCGGCCTGGTCGGATTTGTGAATCAAACCGGGCTTTGCGGTTTTCAGTACCACCGGGTAACCACAGGTCTTGCCTGCCGCGAGCACAGAAGTTTCATCGTGTGCCTCAATCGGCGACGAGGTTCTTATGCCGAAGTCTGCAAGAAGATTCAGCGAGTCGAACTCACCCAATGTGGTGCCCTTACGCAAACACACCTGCCATCGCCTGACCGCGGCGCTGTCTGCGGCGGGCAGATCGACTGGTTCGCGGAGCAGGAAATCGCGATACGCGAACAGGGCGTGCACGCCTTTAAGGAACTGGCTGACCCCGTCCAGGACCGGGTAACCGGCATGCGTGCTGGTTACTGCGGCGGCATCGTGGCCGGTGCCCTGGCGTGCCGCGACCAATGCAACCGGCTTGCCTGAGTCAGCGCGTGCACGTTGCATGTAGGAAAGATAGCTGGCATAGATTCTGCCGCAGGGTGCGCGGTCGTGAACAACAGCACCGAGTGCCGCGCCGGGATCCTGCATCATCAACGTCAGCCCGCTCGTCATCATTTCTGATGCATCCGGGCCACCGCGACTCCAGGCATCCAGCGGATTCACCGCTGGCAGTTCCGGATCCAGCACGGCGCTCAGTTTTTCGACCGTCTCATCGGTGAGCCGGGTCAATGGAACGCCAGCGTCATGTGCGAGATCGACCAGTAACTGACGTTCACCACCGGAGTCATGCAGGGACACCAGTCCACCCGCGCCGACCGGGTGCAGCTCCGCGAACATGATCAGCACGGTGGCGAACTCGTCCTGGTCACGCACACGCTGTACACCATAACGATCGAACAGGGCTTCATAAGTCGCGTCGTCGCCGGCCATTGCACCGGAGTGGGAGACAGTGAGGCGTGCAGATTCTGCGGTCCGGCCGACCTTGAGCGCAACAACGGGAATGCGTCGTTGTGCCGCTTTTTTCAAGGCCGCCTCGAAGCCTTGCGGGTTTCGCGCCGTCTCGATAAAGAGGCCGACGACGCGCGTTTCCGGCAAGTCGAGCGCGAAGTCGAGGTACTCGTCCATCGACGTGCTGAGCTCGTTGCCGGCCGACACGGCGAGATTGATTCTGAGCCGTTCCTCGCAATCGATGATTCCGGACATGCCGGCGCCCGAATGCGTGATCAGCGTGGCGTTGCCCGGTGCCGGATGTGCTGCGCTGTCAAAGCCGCAGGTCCAGACATGGTCCCGTACATTGTAATACCCCATGCCATTGGCACCGCAGACGTGCATGCCGGCCGCGCGTATCTTGTCCTGCACGCGTTCCTTAAGTGGCGGTATGGAATCGTCGTCGAGCACCAGCGTCGACTGGATGACTGCGGCAGGGATACCGATGGCAATGGCCTCGTCGAGAACGGCTTCCAGTCTCTCGTCGCTGACCGCGAACACAACCAGTTCCGGTACCTCGGGAAGCTCGGAAAGCGTTGCGTAGCAGCGATGGTCTTCAAGAGCATCGTAACGCGGATTGACCGGGTAGATCCGACCCTTGTATCCGCCCTTCAGCAGGTTCTTCAGTGCCCAGTTGCCGATTGTGTCTGCGCGTTGCGACGCGCCGACGACCGCAACCGAGGACGGGCGCAGCAAAGGATCAAGCCGGTGTTTCTTCACGAAGCGGCCTTTTCTAAAACCGCCCGGGTGGCGTTGCTCCACGGCGCGGCGGAAACCAGAACGGCTTGTCGACAACGGTAGCCCTGGCCATCTGCCGGTTCCAGTGCATCTCGCGCTGGTAATAGATCTCAACCCATACCGTGTCGCCCGGCATGCCGTGAGGTGCACGGACCGTGCCCAACGCGATGTTCTGCTTGCACACCGGTGACCATGCCGCCGATGTGATAAAGCCGATCGCGGGCTTGCTGGTTTTCTGCTGGCCAAAAATATAGGAATGGTGTGCCGTCTTGTTCCCTTCAATGTCCAGCTTGACCAGGCGCCAGGTTGAACCCTTGCGTTTTTCCTCGGCAAGCGCACGCCGACCGTTAAAATTCGGCTTTTTAAAATCCACCAGCCATTCGAGGCCAAGTTCCAGTGGCGATCGCGAGCGACCGGTGCGAACCGTTTCGTCAGCCGGCAAAAACTCCATGTACGCCGCAAGGAAACCCGCTTCTATCCGTGACAGTTCGAGCGCGTCGGTTCCTATCGCACGGATGCCATACAGTTTTCCAGCCTCAAACAACGCGTCCCAAAGCGCCTCGGCCTTGTCCGGATCTATCCAGAGCTCATAACCGAGATCGCCGGTGAATCCGGTTCGCGAGATCATCAACTCGCTGCCCTGAAAGTCGACATGCGTCAGCCCGAAGGGCTTGAGGTCAGCAAGTCCATCAAGGCCCATATTGCTCAACGTGCTGAACGAGGTCGGCCCCTGCACCGCCAGTGCCGCGATATCGTCCGTCTCGTGGGTTATTGAAACGTCGAAGCCGATTGCCGCGGCTTTAAGCCACGCAAAATGACGCTCTTGCGAACACAGCCGGTATTCGCCCTCGTGCAAATGAAAAATCGTGCCATCGTCAATGACCTGTCCCTGGTCATCACACCAGACAGCGTAAGCAACACGCCCGGGTTTGATCTTCGCCATATCGCGAGTGACGAGCCGGTTCAGGTAATCGAGCGCGTCGGGTCCGCTGATCCGGTATTTCGTCATCGGCGTCAGATCGAAAACTGCCGTCGCATTTCGAATCGCGAAATACTCGGTGTCCGAGCAATACAGAGAATCGGCGCTGGAATAGCCTTTCCACTGGTGCCATTCGTTGACGAAATCGAGCTTCTCGAGTCGTGAATAAAACGGTGTTTTCAATCGTCCCTGGTGGACGGGTGCCTGCTTGCTCATGCTGCTTTCTCCCGGCCGAGGATAGTTCTCGCGGCATTGCGACCCGCCGCGCCACTGATGCCACCGCCGGGATGGGTTCCGGCGCCGCACAAATAGAGCCCTTCGACGGGCATGCTGTACTGGGCCGAGCTGCTCACCGGTCGAACGAACATGAACTGGTCGAGGGTCAGTTCGGCGTGGTGCCAGTGACCACCGCTGATGTGAAATTCGCGCTCGATATCAACGGGCGTCAACAGCTCGCTTGCTGTAATTCGCGACGCAATGTCTGGCGCATAGCGCGCGATAGTGTCGACAACGACTTGCTCAAAACCCGCTTTCGCCTCGTCGGTCCAGCCGCCTTTCAGGTCGTAAGGTGCGTATTGAACGACCGCTGACATCACGTGCTTGCCCGTTGGCGCCATGGTTTCATCGCGCAAACTCGGGAACGTTAACTCGATTACCGGTGCCGGCGAACTTTCACCATACTTCGCCGGGTTAAAGGCACGTTCCACGTAGTTTTCATCCGGTGCAATGAGCAGGCGCCCGGCATGGTCCTTCCTCGACAGGCCCTCAAAATCGGGTAGTCCATCCAGTGCGAGGTGAAGTTTCGCCGCGTTTCCCTTGGCTCTCAGGTTCTGAATCCGCCGCGTAAATCCTGTCTCGACATGCTTCACACCAACCAGGTCCATGATGGTGCGTTTTGGATCCGCGTTGGAAATAACCGTAAAGCTGTCGAAGCGATCACCGGTCTCCGTCTCAACACCGGTAACACGACCGTTCTCGACAATGATTCGCTTGACCGCTATGCCGGTTCGAATCGTCGCGCCTTCGCTGCGCGCGACATGTGCCAGCTCATTGCTGACGCTGCCCATACCACCTGCCGGTATGCCGCTGCGGCCATGATCTCCCGACTGTCGGTACAGGTAGGTCATGATGGTGTTCGGTGAGCGAGGTCCGAGGTGAGTTCCCAGTACTGCATCCAGGCTGATCGCACCGCGCAGCAGGGGATGTTCAAAGCGTTCGGTTACTTCATCGTAAATATTCATGCCGATGAGCCGCAGGAACGCGCGCATTTCGTCTTTGCCGAGCATCCTGAGATCGAGGCCAAGCTGAGCGAGCGTTGCAAGGTCCTTGAAACTCTTCGTGCCGAGACGCGGCGGTGGCTTGTTGAGGAATTTACGCAGCAAATCGGAGAATCGCGTCATGCGTTTTCGAAATTCGCGATAGTGATCCGCGTCTTCCTTATTCACGCCTACTATGCGCTTGTCATCGATGCGCAGATGCTTGCCATTCTCACCCAGTGCAATCGTTGTCATGTTTTCGCACGCCATGCGCGGTGACAACTTGAGGTCTTTGCGAACGGCCGGCTGCAACTGGTACAACAGGTGCGCGCAGGCAGAAACTGAATAGCCATCCGTAAACTCACGCGTGATTGCGGCGCCGCCGACCTGCTCGTTGGCTTCGAGAACGAGGACGCGCTTTCCCGCTCGTGCGAGTAATGCAGAACACACCAGGCCATTGTGGCCGGCACCCACAATAATTGCGTCGTATTGATCAGTCATCGCCAAAGTTCTCCGGTACGGTGTTCGGCCGTTTCAGATCACTCAGGATTTCCCGTGCCGCATTGGCTCCAGGTGCCGCCATGACGCCACCTCCCGGGTGTGTGCTCGATCCACACATGTACAAACCTTTGACCGGGCTGCGGTACTGCGCATATCCGGGAATCGGGCGATTGAACAACAGTTGATCCATTGTGAGTTCACCGTGGAAAATATTGCCTTCGGTAATGCCGATCTCTGCCTCAATATCCTGTGGCGTGCGAATTTCCGCGTGCAGAATCAGGTCTTTGAAGTCCGGGCTGTAATTTGCGATCTGGTTGATTACCGTTTGCCCGAAGGCGTCTTTCTCGGCGCTGGTCCAGTCGCGCCCTTCGATCTTGTGCGGACAATACTGTATGAAGCAGCTCATGAAATGCTTGCCCGGTGGTGCCATCGTCGGATCGTTCAATGTCGGTATCAACATGTCGATGTAAGGATCTTCGGACCAGCGGCCGTCTTTCCAGTCGTCATAGGCGCGCTCCATGCGCTCCATGGAATCGATAAAGTGCATGTCGCTGTGATAGAGCGTGCTGCCCTTTGGTAATGCCGGGAACGTCGGCAGACTATCGAGCGCAATATTGACCTTGCCGGATGAGCCGCGAATTTTGAAGTTCTCGACCCGCTGGTGAAATTGGGGAGGCAGGTCCGCTTTGTTCACGCACTTCAAAAAGGTGCGCTTCACATCCATCGCCGAAACGACAACATTGGCATGAATCTCGTCTCCGTTTTCCAGCGCGACACCCGAAGCCTTGCCATTCGTGACAATGATCTGGTCGACACCGGCTTCGGTTCGAAGCTCGCCGCCGGCTGCCTGAAAAGCGCTGGCGATCGCATTGGAAACCGAGCCCATGCCGCCGCGGGCAAAACCCCAGGAACCCACATTGCCGTCGACTTCGCCCATGTAATGGTGCAGCAGAACGTAGGCAGTGCCGGGCGAATGAATACCCAGCGCGGTTCCGATGATGCCGCTGCCGGACATTGCCGCCTTGATAACATCAGTTTCGAAATATTCGTCGAGGTACTCCGCAACACTCATCGTCCAGAAACGAATCGTGTCATACATTCGATCTTCGCCCATCTCCATGAACTTGCCACCGATTCGGGCGAGTTCCATCAGGTCTTTCGGCCTGAACGAGGTCGGGTCCGGTGCCGTGCTCAGAAGAAAGTCCCGGATGAAACGACACTGGCGCATGGTGTCGGCCGAATAGCGCTTGTAAGCGTCGGCGTCGTGACGCGAGAATCGCGCCATTTCGCGGTAAGCCACTTCGTCATCCTGGTAGGAGCCGTAGTAGTCGCCGTTTTCCATGAACTGCACGGAACCGCCGTATGGCGTGATCTGCAATCCGTGACGATGCAGCTCCAGCGCGCGATAGATCTCGGGCCGCAACAGGCTGCACACATACGAACAATTCGAATACCACCAGTCCTTGTATAGATTTCGACTGACCGCAGCGCCGCCGATGTAGTCGTTCTTCTCCACGCAGACAACGTCGAGTCCCGCCTTGGCGAGAAATGCGGCATTTGTCAGGCCATTGTGTCCGGCACCGACGACGATTGCGTCGTAAGTTTTCATTTGCTTGTTGGGCCTCCGACGGCGACCGGACCTGGTGCCTGTTGTTCCAGTTTGTTCAATGTAATGTCCACTGCACGCCCGAATTTGTCCAGCGTTTCATCAAGGCATTTCACATTGTGAGACTCGCACAAGAACCAGGGCTCGCGCGAATCCGGTTCGACAAGAATGCCCTGGTCATGAAGCTCCTGCGCGAGTGCATCGTAGAACGCGTAGTCTGAGTGCATCCACTCCCGATAGTCAGACGGCGCCGTTTCCGCAAAAAACAGTCCCATCAGCGACGGGTGTCCGGTAAAGCAGTGTTCGATACCGCGTCGTTCAAGAATACGACTCATGCCCTGCTGCAATTTCAATCCATAGGATTCGATATCCGCGAGTGCGCTGGTCTCGTCAAGGATCTCGAGCGTTTTCGCCGCCGCGGCAAGTGAAACGGAATGCCCGGTGAACGTACCGCCGTGCACAACGCCGTCGCCGAGTTGCCTCATGATGTCTTCCCGACCCGCAACCACCGAAATCGGGTAGCCGTTGGCAATGGCCTTCGCAAATGTGCAAATATCGGCCTTGATCCCGAACAACTCCTGCACACCCCCTTTCGCTACCCGAAAACCGGTTTTCACCTCGTCAACAATCAAGAGCACGTCGTAGCGGTCGCACAATTCACGGGCGTCTTTCAGGTATTGCGGATCCGCGGTAATCGCACAGCAGTTGCCCATGATGGGCTCGATGAGGAACGCACCGATGTCGTTGCGCTGGTTTCTGAAAAGGTCTTCCAGTGCATTCGCATCGTTCATCGGCGCGGTGTAGAACATTCGTTTGGTGATTTTCGGTACGCCCTCGCCGTAGGGCAGCACCTCCGGATCGCCATCGGACGGCTCCCAGTCTTCAACTTCCGAGTACCACATCACTTCACTGAATACGCCGTGGTAGCCGCCCTCCATGACGACGTGCGAATCTCTGCCGGTATAGGCGCGCGCAATTCGCAACGCGGCCATCACCGCCTCCGTTCCGGAGTTTGAAAAGCGAACGAGTTCCGCAGCGGGCACCATCCTGCTGATACGCGTGGCAACTTCGTACTCGAGCTCTGTCGACAGGGCGAAGACGCCGCCGACATTCATGCCTTCACGTGCAGCCTCGTCGACGCGTTCGTCGCCATAGCCAAGGATGATCGGTCCGTAAGCAAGCCGATAATCGATGTACTCGTTGTCGTCAATGTCCCAGACGCGCCCCCCTTTGCCGCGCTTGATGTAAATGGTTTTATCATCACCCCAGTAGCGAAAGTTTGAAGAGACACCTAACGGTAATTTCGTTCTGGCAAGCTTGAAGTGTGCGTTGGAACGCGACAGGGAGCGCATGAGGTCCTCCATTGCTTATCGACCTATAAAAATGAATGAGTATTCATTCATATTATGGCATGCTTCAATGATGGCGACTACAGCGAAAAACGCGAAACGCACGGCAGCTAGAGCTCAGCGTCGTCAGCAACTCATTGATGCAACAGTGAAATGTATTGCGCGGAAGGGTCTCGGCAGCACAACGACTGCCGATGTTGCCCGACAGGCAGGCCTGTCGCAGGGCATCGTCAACCTGCACTTCAAGAGCAAGGACAACCTGCTGAGCGAAACCCTTCGTTACCTCGCGGACGAGTACAAGACCCAGTTCAACCTGGCCGTGGAAAATTCCGGTCCGGCGGCATCCGACAGGCTTCGCGCACTGATGGAACTCGACCTCCGGCCGTCGATTTGCGACCGGGACAAGATCGCCGTCTGGTTCGCCTTCTGGGGCGAGGTGAAATCCCGGCCGCGCTATCGCGAAATTTGTGAAAAATCGGATGAATACTACGACGAGGTTACAAGAAGGCTGTGCGACGAGATAATAGCTGCAGGCGAATACCCCGGCGTCAGCGGAATCGCGGTGGCAACGGTACTGACCTCGCTGACGAATGGCCTGTGGCTCGCCTGCCTGGTGAATGCGAGTTCCTTCGATCGCGAGCAGGCAATGGGTTGCATAGACGAATACCTTAACTGCATTTTTCCAAAACACTTTCCGGTGAGAGTCCTTTGAAAATCCAAATTAGTGATGACGCCCGCCATTGGCAGACCGTGGCACGTACCTACGCTGACGAATACCTGCAGCCTCATGAAGTTGACGCAGAACTCAACGAGGGTGTATTGCCCAAAGCAATTACGAAGCGCAACAAATCGCGAGCAATCGAGCTTGGCTTTTCCGGAATCGACGTGCCGAAACGCTACGGCGGCAGCGAATTACCCATGGAAAGCCAGGTTGCAATCTGGGAGCAACTGGGTCGCGTGACCAATGCCCTGTCCTGGTGTTTTTCCGAACCGCAGAAATGGATGTTTGACGCCTGCACTGAGGAGCAGATCAACGAATACGTATTGCCGATGATGCGCGGTGAAAAAAAGGACTGCTACGCCATTACCGAGGCGGGCCCCGGCTCCGATGTCGCCAGCCTCGATGCGACAGCCGTCAGGGATGGCAACGATTACATTCTCAACGGCGAAAAATGGTATGTCACGAGTGGCAACTTTGCCGACTTCTTCTGGTTCCAGGCTCAAGTCCCGGACGAACATGAGGATGCATTGTTTCTCGTCGATCAGGGGACCCCGGGAATCGAGATCACCGCGACACCGAAATTCTCACACAGCTATGCAGCGCACCACCCAACCTACCTTTTTAGCAACGTGCGTGTCCCGGTCACAAAACGAGTCGGCCGGGCCGGCGACGGCATGGCCTACACGCACAGCTGGTTTCGGCATGAGCGCCTGATGATCGGGGCCCGCAGCTGTGGTGCCGCGGCACGACTCATTGAAGATGCCATGGCGTTCGCCAATGAACGCATCATTGATGGTTTGCCGCTCAGCGAAAAGCAGATCATTCAGTTCATGCTGGCCGACAGCGCAACAGAACTGTACGCGGCCCGGCTCATGACGTATGAGGCCGCACGCGCTTCAGACCGCGGCGAAGACGTGAAGGCTCAGCACAGCCGTTGCTCGATGGTGAAACTGTACGTGTCCGAGATGGCCAATCGGGTTGCAGATCGTGCGGTGCAGATATTCGGTGGCCGCGGCTACATGCGGGAAAATGTTGCGGAACGCTTCTTTCGTGAATTGCGTGTCGACCGCATATGGGAGGGTACAAGTGAGATTCAACGGCTTATAATCGCCCGATCGCTTTTGAAGCGCGGTCTGGATGGAATGTGACAGAAGAGCCCCTGTCTTGCGCGGTTGTTTGTTTCGCCGCGCTGTTGCTGGCCGGTTGCAGCAACTCTGATGAACAGCAGTATCGCAATGACAATGTCGTTAATGTCTACAACTGGGCCGACTACATCGCCCCCGACGTCATCCGAAAATTCGAGAACGAAACAGGAATCAGGGTCAACTATGACCTGTACGACTCGTCCGAAGTCGTCGACGTCAAATTGCTCGCGGGCCGGAGTGGCTACGATGTCGTCGTCCACAGCAACCAGTTTTCATCTCGCCTCGCACCGATCGGTGTGTTCCAGCCCATCGACAAAAGCAAACTTCACAATTACGGCAACCTTGATACGCAACTCCTGAAACGTGTCGGCGTCTACGAAGCGGTGCTGGATTACAACGTGCCCTATCACTGGGGAACTACCGGCTATGCCTGGAATGTTGAAATGGTTCGCGAACGCCTGCCGGACCACCCAATGGACAGCGGCGATATTCTGTTCGACCCGGAGGTGGTGTCGAAGCTTGCCGATTGCGGAGTCAGCCTGCTCGACAGCCCGACTGACCTGTTCCCGATGGTGCTCGCCTATCTCGGGCTCGACCCCTCAGCCATTGATAACGAAAGCCTGGCGGCGGCCGAAGCGCAGCTCAACAAGGTGCGCCCGTATATTCGCTACTTCAGCAACAGCAAAATGCTGTCTGATCTTCCAAACCGTGAGGTTTGCGTTGCCATGAGCTGGTCCGGCGACTACGCCACCGCAGCGGCACGCGCCGAAGAAGCCGGCCTTGGAATTGACCTTCGGTATACGGCACCCAGGGAAGGCTCCGGGCTCTGGGTTGACGGGCTTTACATTCCGGCCGACGCGCAACATGTCGACAATGCCTACCGGTTTATTGATTTTCTGATGCGGCCGGACATCGCGGCGGATATTGCGGATTTCGTCAACTACGCCAACGTCAATCGCGCATCATGGCCGTTGATCGACCCGTCGAATTACAACGACGATGCAATCTTTCCCGGTGAAGAGACCTGGGAACGACTGTTTCCAATCATTTCTGCGGACCCCAAACAGGAACGCGTGAGGACACGTGCTTTCGCCCGCGTAAAGAGCGGGCTGTGAAAGACTTCATTCGTATACAGGGCGTCAGCAAGCTGTTCGGCGACTTCGTCGCCGTGGACAACGTCGATCTCGAAATCGCTCGCGGCGAATTATTCTCGATCCTTGGAGGATCCGGCTGCGGCAAGACCACGTTGCTGCGAATGCTCGCCGGCTTCGAGGTGCCATCGTCCGGGAGCATCCAGATCGACGGCGTGGATGTCACTCACCAGGCGCCTTACGACCGGCCGGTCAACATGATGTTTCAGTCGTACGCAATTTTTCCGCACATGAACGTGGCAAGTAATATTGGCTACGGACTGCGCAGGGAAGGAGTCGCCAAGGGCGAGATTGCGAGGCGTGTCGACGAAATGCTTGAGCTGGTACAGCTCGGCGATTTCAAGAACCGCAAGCCCGATGCCCTGTCTGGCGGCCAACGGCAGCGCGTCGCACTGGCACGGGCCCTGATCAAGCGACCGAAAGTCCTGTTGCTCGATGAGCCGCTGGCGGCGCTGGATAAGAAACTTCGCGAACGAACGCAATTCGAACTCATGAATATCCAGGACGAACTCGGAATTACATTCGTCGTCGTCACTCACGACCAGGAAGAGGCAATGACGCTCTCGAGTCGTATTGTCGTGATGAATCAAGGCCGCTTTGAGCAGGTGGGAACACCGAAAGAAATCTACGAGTTTCCGGTCAACCGCTTCGTCGCCGACTTCATCGGCACGATCAACACGTTCGAGGGTGTCGTCACCGTCGTCGAGGAGGAGCGGATCGAGGTCTATTGCGAGCAGATCGGGGATACGCTGACCGCACTGGGTCGCCAGCTCGTTGAGGTTGGACAGGCCGTGCAAATCGCCGTGCGCCCGGAGAAAATTTTCGTCAGCAAGGAGCGACCCGAGAACGATAAGGATGTGTGCATTGAAGGCGTCGTGGACGATCTTGGCTACCTGGGCAATCGCTCTTTATACCGAGTGCGCCTGAAGTCGGGGCGAGTCATCCAGGTCAGCTCGCAGAATCGGCGCCGCTCGGTTACCCGATTCCTGGAATGGGAAGACGACGTCTGGATTTCGTGGCGGCCGCGCAGCGCTGTTCTGTTGCTGGACTGACGGGAAATGAGCGCCGTAAGCAGCAAACGTGACCAGGTGTGGAGAAACATTGCCGTTGCGACACCCTATCTCTGGCTGCTGGTCTTCTTTCTCGCGCCGTTTGCGATCATTCTGAAAATCAGTCTTGCTGATCCGGTCATCGCGCAGCCGCCTTTTACACCGACGTTCGACGATCAGGGCAGGATTGCCGCGTCGGTCGACAGTTTCCGCTTTCTGCTCACCGACAAGCTCTATGCGATTACCTATGTCCGGTCGGTCGTAATGGCCGCGGCGGCAACGATTCTTTGCCTGGCGCTCGGCTTCCCGATGGCCTACGGCATTGCGCGCTCAAGCGCCAGTGTCCGAAGTTTGCTGCTATTACTGATCGTCCTCCCGTTCTGGATTTCTTTCCTGTTGCGCGTCTATGCGTGGATGGGACTGATGAATAACTACGGTGTCATCAACAATTTCCTGATGTGGCTCGGTGTGATCGATAGCCCGATACAGATCATGTATACAGACTTCGCCGTTTTCGTTGGTCTCGCCTACTCTTATCTGCCGTTCATGATCCTGCCGCTGTACGCGACACTGGAACGAATGGATATAAGCCTTGTTGAAGCCGCCCAGGACCTGGGCGCGTCACGCACCCGCGCCTTCTGGGATGTGACGTGGCCGCTGGCCAAACCCGGTGTGATTGCCGGTTGCCTGCTGGTCTTCATTCCGGCAATGGGCGAGTACGTTATCCCCTACCTGCTTGGTGGACCGGAGTCACTGTTGATCGGCCGGGTGTTGTTTGATGAGTTCTTCGTGAATCGCGACTGGCCGCTCGCCTCCGCCGTCGCCATCGTATTACTCATCCTGCTGGTTGTGCCGATTGTCCTGCTGCAGCGTTACCAGGCACGCGACCAGGAGAACACCGCGTGAACAGGCAATCGCGCTTTGTGATTTCCGTGCTGTCGTTTGGTTATGCCTTTCTCTATGTACCGTTGATTCTGGTCATCGTCTATTCATTCAATGACTCGCGAATTGCGACGATCTGGGGTGGCTTTTCAACGCGCTGGTATGGCGAGCTGTTGCGAAACGACCAGATCCTGGACGCCGCCTTGTTGAGTCTGACGATCGCGGCAACCTCAGCCACCGGGGCCACGATTCTCGGCACCATGGCGGGCCTCGTACTGGCGCGGTTCGGGCGCTTCAAGGGCCGGACCTTGTTCGCAGGCATGATTTCGTCACCGATGGTCATGCCCGAGGTCATTACGGGTTTGTCACTGTTGCTGCTGTTCGTCACATTGCAGCAACTGACCGGCTGGCCGGCTCAACGCGGCTTTTCAACCATTACCATCGCGCACACGACTTTTTCGATGGCGTACGTCGCCGTTATCGTGCAGTCGCGCCTGGTCGCGATGGACGAATCACTGGAGGAAGCCGCAATGGACCTCGGTGGACGTCCGCTGCGCGTCGTGTTTGACATCACGCTGCCCTTGATTGCGCCAGCTATGGTAGCGGGCTGGCTGCTGTCGTTTACTTTGTCGCTCGATGACCTCGTGATTGCCAGTTTCGTCTCCGGCCCGGGCAGCACGACGCTGCCCATGTACATCTTTTCGAAAGTCAAACTGGGTGTATCGCCGGACATCAACGCGCTGGCCACGATAATTATCGTTACCGTCAGTATCGGCGTTGCCATTGCGTGGCTGGTCGGGCGGCATGTCAATAAACCGCGATAGTTGAACTAGGGGCGTTCAAGCTCCTGCAGAATCCATTCAATATAGCGTTGCTCCATTTTTTCCATGCCGGAGAACGGTCCTGGCTCGTAATATTTCGAGTGCACGCCTTTCGAGTTGTTGCAGATAATTTCCTTGTCCGCCTTGGTCGTGATATCCCACAACCAGGTGAGCTCGTCGACGTCGTAGTCCTTGCCCTCTTCAGCGTCACCGCGCACCAGCCAGTAGATCTCGCAATTCGAATTGTTCTGGTCAACCGGTGTGAAAACGTAGCAAACGACGTGATCGTTATAGGCCAGGACAAACGAAAACGGCCCGAACGACAGGTCGGCCTGGCCACCATCGTAACCCTTGATACTGCCGAGCAACGGAGCGACAGGTTGCCCCCCTTTGCTGCCTGTTTTGTACTTGCTGAACATCGCTGTGCGACCGAAACCAAAACCGATCTCTCCGGGTCGTGCCTCGGTATCGATGAAATCGATATTAATATCCTTGATGCCGCACGCTTCCATGCGTTCGTACATGTGACCGGACACGCGAGCTCGTTTTTCACGATCGAGCATCAGGGTATGCATCAACGCATATTCCGGGTGGGCAGTTGCGCAGTGGTAGCACTCCTGGTAATTCTCAATCGACAATTTCCAGTTGGCTGGAATCGCATAACTTTTCTGCGCTGCGACCTTCAGGTTCGGGAAATCGTACATCCCCATGGCTTCTTCGAGATCGCGAATTGCGCCTTCAATCGACGGCGGGTTGTCACTGAAACAGACGAATACCAGGCCATGAATAATGCCCACAGAAACGGGTTTCAGGCTATGCGCGGACTTGTCAAAGTCGTCGGCCATGTTGCGAGCGGCAATAAGCTTGCCGTCCGTGTCGTACATCCAGCCGTGATAGGGACAGGTAAACTTGTCAACGTGCCCGGCGGCCTGCAGGCAAACCAGCGAACCGCGGTGACGACACACATTCGCGAAACCCTTGAGCTCACCCGCCTCACTCAAGACGATGATCGCCGATTCCTGACCGACGTTCAGCACCCGGAAATCACCCGGCCGAGACCACTGCGATGTATGCCCGGCGAGGATCCAGTTGCGATTGATAATCCTCTCAACTTCGAGCTTGTAAATCTCGGGGTCAGTATAAAAACGCTGGTCGAGTGAGTAGCCGGGCTTCTGGCTTGCTATGAGTTCTGCAATAGAACGATCATCATGGTTCAAAACGGCGCTCATGTTTATTCCACAATATGAAATGCAGTCAGTAAGAATTGCTACGATAGCACAACACTTTAATTCGGCAGATAGGTGCTTAACGAAATGTTTGAAGATGCCCTCAAGAGCTATACAAACGTGTCCGATTTGTTAAATCGAATAAAGCCACGGCATCCCGTCTATTGCATCTACCCGAACGTCTATACTGAAACCGCGAAACACTTTCTTGCCGGCTTTCCGGGGCGGGTCCTGTACGCCGTCAAGGCGAACAACCACCCGGTAGTTCTGCAGCTGCTGTTTGACGCCGGTGTTCGAAATTTTGATTGCGCTTCCCTGCAGGAAATCAAACTCGCGCACGAATGCTGCCCAGGCGCCAAGCTGTATTTCATGAATCCGGTTCGTTTTGAAGACGATGCCCGGCAAGCACAGCAACGATTTGGTGTACGGCATTTTCTTGTCGACCATCACAGCGGCCTGGCCCCGCTGCTCAGCGAGATTGATGTCGCGAATACGGTCGTTTTTGCGCGAATGGCGGTCTCGCACGCGTCCGCACAGGCCAATCTTTCGAACAAGTTTGGCGCCAAGCCTGCCGACATACCCGCACTGCTGACCGCCATCGCGGACAGCGGAGCTGAGCCGGCGCTCGCTTTCAATGTGGGATCGGGCGTCGTGGATCCGGAAGCCTACACATATGCCATTGGCATTGCGGCCGATGTCCTCGCCCGTGTCCCGTTCAAAGTTCGCCTGCTCGACATCGGCGGTGGATTTCCCAGATCTTACCCCGGTCTCGTGGTTCCACCGCTTGAGGATTTCTTCGAACGAATCCGGAGTGCAGCAAGGACATTGCCTCTGGCACCCAATGGTGAACTGCTGTCGGAGCCTGGTCGCGCGCTGAGCGCACCGGGGCTATCCGCGATTACGTCGGTCCTGTTGAAAAAAACGGACCGCGTGTACCTGAATGACGGTATGTATGGCATTTTCTGGGAGCTGCGTTTCAAGGGCCATCAGCAATATGCCCATCGGGTGTTTCGCAACGGAGAACTGCTGTCCGGTGAGACCAGAGCATTTCGGATACTCGGTCCGACCTGCGACTCATCTGACGAGCTGCCGTCGCGTATCGAACTGCCAGCGTCGATAGCGGTTGGTGATCAAATCGAATTCGGTTCTATCGGCGCCTATAGTCTGAGCGGCAGAACCGATTTCAACGGTTTTTTCAGCAACGACGTGGTCATGTTGAGTGACCCAACAGCCAGGCCACCTTCGTAACTCTTCTTGCCGCCGTGGACTACAGTCGACCTCGTTTCCTGCAATGATCAGGCCGGCACAATACTGTATAAGCACAGTTCAAGTTGATATACGGTATCTACCTATGACGAATGAAGCAATGGAAAGTTTTACGAATGTCGTTGACCTGCTCCGGAAGACCAACCCGCAGCATCCGGTCTATTGCATCTATCCGCATGTTTATCGCCAGACAGTTGAGCATTTCGTGAACGGCTTTCCGGGTCGCGTGCTGTACGCAGTCAAAGCAAATATTCACCCGGAAATTCTGAGGATATTTACCGAGGCCGGCATCCGGGAATTTGACTGCGCGTCACTGCGAGAGATAGAGCAGGTTCGGGAGTCCTGCCCTGACGCCACGATCTACTTTATGAACCCTGTGCGTTTCAAGGGGGATGCAAGAACGGCGCAGGAAGACTACGGCGTCCGACATTTTTTGATCGACCACCCAAGTGGACTGGCGCCGTTGATTGAGGAAATCAATCCTGGCAATTCCGTGATTTTTGCACGCATGGCAGTGTCGCACGCGTCGGCGCTGACAAACCTTTCGGCCAAGTTTGGTGCCAAGCCGGAGAATATTCCATCGCTCCTGAAAGCGATTGCGGCATCCGGCGCGGAAGCAGCACTTGCCTTCAATGTCGGCTCCGGTGTCAAGGATCCCGAGGCCTATGCGTATGCGATCGGCATTGTCCACCGGGTACTCGCGGAATTGCCGTTCAAGATTCGTCTGCTGGATATTGGTGGTGGATTCCCCAAATCCTATCCCGGCTACGTTGTGCCGCCGCTGGAAAACTATTTCGAACGTACCCGGATTGCCGCTGAGGAACTCCCGCTTGCCGACAACGGCGAACTGCTCGCGGAACCGGGTCGTGCGCTGAGTGCTCCGGGCATGTCAGCGGTAACCTGTGTGCTGCTGCGCAAAACAGACCGGGTCTACCTGAACGACGGTATGTACGGCGCTTTCTGGGATTTGCGTGTCAAGGGCCAACTCGAGTATCCGTGCCGAGCCTATCGAAATGGCGAATTGCTGCAAGGCGAGAAGAAGGCGTTCCGGGTCCTCGGTCCGACCTGCGATTCAGACGACGAGTTGCCGGTTCGTATCGAGCTGCCGGCGGACATTGACGTTGGCGATCATATCGAGTTCGGAACAATCGGCGCTTACAGCCTGAGCGGTCGTACCGACTTCAACGGCTTTTATAGCGACCGGGTGGTTACAATCAGCGACGCGACTGCGCTACCGCCTGTCTAATCGCCCTGCTCCGCCTGTGACATTGTCATTTCGATCGGAGCAGCAAGGGTGACCAGGAAAGCCTCAAGTTGATTGAGTTTACGCTGTGAAAAGCCCAGCGGCTGCGCTTCGTTGTGACCGATCATCGCGTCCGCCGCAACATTGTAGTGTTGAAGGACCTCTGCCAGGGTCGCGAATTGCCCTTTGTGCATGAATGGCGCCGTGTTCTCGAGATTTCGCAATGAAGGCGTTTTAAAGGCACCGATCAGCGTCGCGTCGGTTCGCGCGTACTCGAGTTCATCGCACGATCGTTCGTCGTCATCGCTGTATGCACCTTTGCAATTGAACTCGTTGAGCATGACTTCCCGAACGCCGGCCACTCGACCCTTGTCCGGCACGTCACCCGGGAAACTGACAACACCCGTATTGTGAAATTCGTGGTTGGTAAACAATGGTCCATTGTGACATTGCGTACAGTTTGCTTCGCCGATGAAAAGGCGCAAGCCACGAATTTCGTCATTGCTGAATAGTTCTTTCTGCCGCTCGACATCGCCATCGACAAGTGACGAAACGTAGCGATCGAAGCGTGACTCGCTAGGCATGATCGTGCGTTCAAATGCTGCAATCGCTTTTCCGATATTTGCGAATACGACATTCGTGCTGCGTATGTCAGCCGGTTCCGGTTCGGGCAACCGGCCAAAAAGCGTCTCGTAGAATTCACGATACTGTGGGTCGCTGGCAACCAGTGCCGTGACCTGCCCGCGATCGAAAGCATGCTCCCGTTCATCCTCGAGCGGCGCAAGTGCCTGTGACCAGAGACTGTCCCGGCGGCCGTCCCAAAACTGCCAGGGACTGTAGGCTGCGCCAACGATACTGGGAGTATTGCGGTCTGTTGTCCCGATTGCCTGTCCCTTCTGCAGCCCGTCCGTGAATCGCCGAATTGGCTGGTGACAGGTCGCACATGAAATCCCGCCATTCGCACTCAATCGTGTGTCGAAAAACAGCTGGCTTCCAAATTCCGCTGCGAGCGGATTGTCCGCTACCGCATTGCTTGGGTCCGGTCGCAGGTCCCCTAGCGATTCCAGTGACAGGGAACGCAATACCGCGAGGTCTTCCGCTGTCCAGTCGGGTATCGGCTTTGGCCATAGCTGCCAGTAGGCAACGATCAGCGTGACACAGAGCAACGCGAATAAAAGAGCGCTATGCCGGATCATAGTTGCAGCGGCATGGTCACGACCGTTGTACCGGCGTCTGTCGTGACCCGGACAAGGATTTCCCAATAGCCGCTCATATGAAATCGCAGGCCTTCGAGTTTGTAATCACCACCTCCGAGTTCTTCGGTCACACGCGGTTTCGTGGGCAGGCCGTGGTCGTGCTTTGGCATGCCGCCGTCGACTTCAACAATGGCGCCTTCCACTGCGCGTCCGGACTCGTCAACAATGTGTAGAATCCAGCTATGCATCTGGTTGATGCGTGGCTGCCCCTCCGGCGCGGTAAAGCTGACGCGTAGCCCGGAGGCTTTTGCGTCCGACATCGCGAAAAATAATGCGACTAGCAGGAGTGATGCAGCGCCTGTGTTCCTGCCGAACCATTTTCTCAGTCGGCCACTCATATAGAGGTATTGAATTTGCAGAATCACGAGCAGTGCAATAAAGAACGGCCAGTAGCCGAGTCCCGTGAATCCGACCTCAAATGGGAAGACCGCCGTGTAGAGCTTGCCGGATTGCATTTGCCGGGCCGATACGATGCCAACAAAATCCCCTTCTTCAACGAACTCGTGACTGACCAGGTAAACATCCGGCTCGACGACAGGTGCCTGGTAGAACACGGTCGCACCTTCAATATCCGCAATTTGCTCAACATCTTCGAGGCGCGCGAACCGGCCCTTGCCGGTAACGTCGCGGATGATGCGAAAATCAACCTCCATTTGCGACAGCGAGTCATGCTGATACTCCATCACGAAAATGCTTTGTGTCGCAGTCGGTAAATCTTCGCAGAATTGCTCCAGACCGCGTGTGGCTGGCTGGTAGACCTTGAAGTGCGCGCGCAGGTAATTCACCTTGATCACACAAAGATCATCTTCCTCAACAACGCCTCCGTGTGCCAGGGCAACGTTGTGACCGAATACAAAGAAAAGCAGGAAAATGATGCTGATACGGTGCACAATCATCTGCCTATTCTAACCACTCTCGCCAACGCCTTAATAGAATGACCTTCCTCCTAAGCACAGTCGCACTGCTGCTCGGACCGATTATCTATGCGGCCGCGCGAGAGAGCCGCTTGCTTCGGCCGGCGCTCAACGGGCTGATCCTGTTGACGATTGCGTACATCATCGGCGTCCACATAATTCCCGAAGCGTGGCGGCACGGTGGCAATTTCACCATTCTTGTCATCGTACTCGGAATCGCGTTTCCAATGATACTGGAGCGAATGTTTCGAACGGCGACGGATGCGGCACACCTCGTCATCGACGGCATTGCAGCGATCGGTCTCCTGGTTCACGCGGTCGTGGACGGCATTGCTCTTCTGCCCGGAAGCGGTACCGGGCTCGCCTATGCGGTTGTACTGCATCGCCTGCCTGT
>DDIP01000103.1 GCA_002338605.1 Proteobacteria bacterium UBA1847
TGCCATCACCCGCGATGTCAGATGTCTGAGAAGCGACTTCCTTCACCATCTGAGCACCCATGTTTTCAAATTTGTCATCAAGCTCGATTTCCTTGGCAACCGAAACACCATCTTTGGTGACAGTCGGCGCGCCAAAGCTCTTATCGAGCACGACATTGCGGCCTTTGGGACCCAGGGTCACTTTTACCGCATTTGCGAGGACGTTTACGCCGGCAAACATTTTCTGCCGAGCGTCATCCCCAAATCGTACTTCTTTAGCAGCCATCTTGATTTCCTCTTTAACCTTCGATTACTGCCATGATGTCGTCTTCCTTCATCACGAGCAGTTCTTGACCATCGACCTTGACCTCTGTTCCGGCGTACTTGCCGAACAGAACCTTGTCGCCAACCTTGACGTCGAGCTGGCGGATTTCGCCGTTCTCGAGAATCTTGCCGTTGCCTGCAGCCACGATTTCACCCTTGATGGGTTTCTCCGCTGCAGCGTCGGGAATGACGATTCCGCCGGGCGATGTGCGCTCTTCTTCCATGCGCTTTACTATGACCCGGTCATGAAGCGGACGCATCTTCATGGTATTTATCTCCTGTAAACTGTTGAGTTATAACCATTTTTAGGTGGTTGTCGAGACCGGTACCTGTTAGCACTCGGTCACGGCGAGTGCCAATAATAGGCCTCGCGCCGTAAAATTCAAGGCCCAAAACCTGACTTACGTCGATGACAGGCTCTGCCAATGGCGTAACATTCTGCCTTTCGTGCCGGTCCGGTTGTTGAGGCCATGGCACCGCAACCCCGAGAAGGGATTTATGAAACGGATTCATTTCTTCGTAACAGCACTGTTATTCCTGTTGCCTGCAAGCCTGGCATTGGCGGCCGACGACCGCCCGCTGCCGCCTCAGGAGGTTTTCCACTATGTCGTCGCCGACACCGGCGATGCGCTGGAGATCGATTGGGCCGTCAACGAAGGCGCCTACATGTACAGGGATGCCTTCGGTTTCACAGTCAATAGCGACGCAGTCGTTCTTGGTGTGCCGGAATTGCCGGTGGGCGAAGTGCATTCCGATGAGTTTCTCGGCGAACAGGTTGTTTACCGTGGCAATTTCTTTGTCCGTATTCCCTACTCCATTCAAGACTCCACCCCGGCGACTGTCGACCTGACGATCAAAAGTCGCGGCTGTCTCGACGCAGGCTTTTGCTATCTGCCACAAAGCTGGACTGAGACCGTCAAGCTCAAGAGCGCAGCGGCTGGCGAGAAAAAACTGAGCTTCGGCAGCATCGGTGGCAATTCGATGGATGATGCGCTTCCAGCCGACCAGGTGTTCAAGCCGGACGCGTTCGCCATCGACGGCAATACGATCGAATTCGGCGTTCGCCTGCTACCCGACTACTACCTGTACAAGAGCAAAATCAGCGTACGCTCGCTCAGCGACAAGGCCAGGGCCGGGCAACTGGATCTGCCGAAAGGCAAGCAGAAGACCGACGAATGGCTTGGCGAACAGGAAGTTTATTTCGACGAGGTATTTGGCCGGGTCGCGATTGCCCGTGCGACACCGGACGCAATGGACCTCGATATTGAACTCAGTTACCAGGGCTGCAAGGTTGACGGCATCTGCTATTTGCCGGTAACGAAGACACTGACGGTCAGCCTGCCGGAAGCGACGACGACCACCGACCTCTCGACGATTGCCAGTTCCGCGGCCCCGGTATCCGAACAGGCACGCCTCGCGCAGATCATCACCGAGTCGAGTATCTGGGCGGCGGCCGGCCTGTTTTTCCTTGCGGGGCTTGGCCTCGCGTTCACGCCGTGCGTATTGCCGATGGTGCCCATTCTGTCCGGCATCATCGCCGGCGATGGCGACAACGTCAGTCCGATGCGTGGCTTCATGCTGGCACTCAGTTACGTCCTGGGTATGGCGATTGTCTATACCGTCGCCGGTGTGGCAGCGGCAGCGGCTGGCCTGCAGCTCCAGGCAACCTTTAATCAGCCCTGGATATTGATTTTATTTGCCAGCCTGTTCGTTGCGCTCGCACTGGGCATGTTCGGTGCCTATGACCTTCAAATGCCAAGCGGACTGCAAAGCAAGCTTTCAAGTATCAGCGGCAATCAAAAGAGCGGCACAGTGATCGGCGCATTTGTCATGGGTGCGCTGTCGGCACTGATTGTCACTGCCTGTGTTGCGCCCGCCCTGATCGCTGCTTTGACCGTCATCGCACAGACAGGCGACATGCTTCGAGGTGGCAGTGCTTTGTTCGCCATGAGCCTGGGGATGGGCGCGCCGTTGTTGCTGGTCGGAGCCGCACAGGGAAAACTGCTTCCGAAAGCCGGTGGCTGGATGGTTGCCGTAAAGAATGCGTTTGGCTTCATGATGCTGGCATTGGCGATCTGGATGTTGTCCCGAATCCTGCCCGGTACCGTCACCATGCTGCTTTGGGCCGTGCTGGTGTTCATGGCAGGCGTATTCATGGGTGGTCTGACGACCCTCACGCGCGAATCCGGCATTGCCGAAAAGCTGGGCAAGGGGTTTGGATTCCTCTCCATCATCTACGGTGTCATATTGCTGCTCGGCTCGCTTACCGGCGGCAGCAACCCTCTTCAGCCACTTGCCAGCGTCAACCTGAACGGCGGCGCGGCCATCGAGGAGCAGCACGAATTGCCGTTCAAACGCATCAAGTCGGTTGACGATCTCGACAAGGAGATCGCAATGGCCTCGGCTGCGGGGAACACTGTGTTGCTCGACTTCTACGCCGACTGGTGCGTGTCCTGCCTGGAAATGGAGGCTTATACGTTCTCTGACAGCGACGTACAGGCGGCCCTGTCGAATACTGTCTGGTTGCAGGCCGATGTAACCGACAACGATCCGATCGACCAGGCGCTGTTGCAGCGTTTCGGTGTGTTTGGCCCCCCGACGATTATCTTTTTTGGCCTTGATGGGCAGCAACGCCACGGCTACGAAGTCGTTGGTTACATGAAAGCGTCGGATTTCGCGAATCACGTAAGGCAAGCCTTCGCTGTATCGGATAGCATTGCAGCCCAAAACAACGACTAAAAAGGTCTTTTCGTGCCAAAAGTTTTCCTGATGTTTGTAGCTGCCCTGGTTGCGTTGATGGCTGGCGCGCTTTTCTATGCTGCGCGCATCCCGGTACAAAATGCGCCCGCGCCGGCAGCGATGATCGCGCCACCACCGGCGATAGAGGTCGTGTCGCACCCGACCTTCTCGATGCCGGACATCAGCGGCACCCCCCGCGATCTGTCTGAATGGGACGGCAAGAATCGAATCTTGAATTTCTGGGCAACCTGGTGTGCGCCATGTCGCCGCGAGATTCCGCTTCTGAAAACCTTTCAGGATGAGCAGCAAGGCAATGGCTTCCAGGTTATCGGCATTGCCGTCGATTTCGCGGAAGAGGTCGCACGCTATGCCGAATCAGCGCAATTCAACTACCCTGTCCTGGTCGGCGAACAGGATGCGATGACCCTGGCGGAGTCGTCCGGCATCCAGTTCGGCGTACTGCCGTTCACGATGTTTATTGCGTCCGATGGCGAATACGTCGGCTCTTTCATCGGAGAATTGCACCGCAAACAGTTAGACGCCATCGTCGATATCATGACGCGCCTGGAGCGTGGTGAACTCTCGAAAGACGGCACTCGCGAGGCACTCGCCCGCCTTTAGGGTCGAAAAGTTGCAATAATTCCAGCGAATGGGGTTAGAATTGCCGCCATCTTCGGCAATCTGGCGGCGAACCCCGCGAAATGTCATCGTTCCTTCTGATTAACGGCCCCAACCTGAACCTCTTGGGCGCACGCGAACCCGATGTTTACGGCGCCACGAGCCTTCCGGACATCGAGAATCGCTGTCGCAAAATCGCGACCGATCACGGGCATACGCTCGACGCCTTCCAAAGCAATGCCGAACACGAATTGATCAACAGGGTGCAACAAGCCGCGACCGACGGCATCGATTTTATCGTTCTGAACCCCGGTGGTTTCACGCACACCAGCGTCGCCCTGCGCGATGCGTTGCTGGCGGTACAGATCCCTTTTATTGAAATTCATCTCAGCAACACGTTTGCCCGGGAGGAGTTTCGGCACAACAGCTACTTTAGCGATATCGCGAGAAGCTGCCTGTTTGGTTTTGGGGCATACGGTTATGAACTGGCGTTGCAGGCCGCCATCAAGCACGTCGAGGGAAGATAATGGATATCAGAAAAGTAAAAAAACTCATTGAGTTGCTGGACGAGTCCGGAATTGCCGAGATTGAGATTACCGAGGGTGAAGAATCGGTACGCATCAGTCGCTATGCGCAAAACGCGCCGATGATGGCGGCAGCGCCCGCTGCACCGCCTCCCGTTGCGGCGGCG
>DDIP01000221.1 GCA_002338605.1 Proteobacteria bacterium UBA1847
TGCTCAGCCAGGGCCTCCACGGTGGCCATATCCAGCATGCCTTCCGCATCAAAGTCGCTGACGGATTCGCGGTGCAGGCGCTCTGTGTGAGCGATTGCGCCAGCTTTGCGGGCGATATCCTCGACCAGGACGCGGATATAGGTCCCCTTTGAGCACCGCACCCTGAAAACCAGGCGTGTGCCGGCGAGCTCCAGTAAAACGATATCGTCGATGCGAATTGAGCGTGGCTCCCGATCCACCGTTTCACCTTTACGCGCCAGCTCATAGAGCCGTTTACCGTCTTTCTTCAGCGCCGAATACATCGGCGGAACCTGTTTCGACTCGCCGCGAAAGCTTTGCAGGATCTCGTTCCAGGCCTCGGCATCAAGCGGTGGAACGTCCCCTGTTTCAACGACCTGCCCGTCTGCGTCGCCGGTATCCGTTCTGGAACCGAGCCGGGCCGTCACCCGGTAGCTCTTATCGGCGTCCAGCAGGTAGGCGCAGACTTTGGTTGCCTCACCGAAACACAGCGGCAACATGCCCGTTGCGGCTGGATCAAGACTTCCGGTATGCCCGGCCTTGCGAGCATTCAGCAATCGCCTTACGACCTGCAGCGCCCGGTTCGACGACATTCCCGGCGGCTTGTTCAACAACAACAATCCGTCCACTGCGTCCGCGTGGCGTTTCATTCCTCTGGCGGCCATTTACTGCTTCTCGTTTTTCGAGCCGGAATCCAGCGCCGCATCGATCAGGCTGCTAATACGCTGCGCTTCTGCTGCACTGTCGTCGTGGGAAAAGCGCAGTTCAGGCACATGCCGGATCTTGACCTCTCGCCCCAGGCGACTGCGAAGGAAGCCGCTGGCTCGTTGCAGCCCTTCGAGGACCGGAGCCGGATCGCCTTGCGGATCGAGCATGCTGAAGTGAACACGCGCAACGCTGAGGTCACGCGACAGTTCAATCGAATTCAGAGAAACCATCTGTAGTCGCGGGTCCTTGGTTTCGAAGCGCAGCAACTCGTTCAGCGTGCGAAGCACCTGGTTTCCGAGTCGCTGGTTTCTGGAAAACTCGCGGGGCATTGCTTGACTCCGGTACGCTAGTCGAGCGTACGGGCCACCTCGATTCGTTCAAAGCACTCAATCTGGTCGCCAACCTGAACGTCGCTGTAGTTCTTCACACCGATACCGCACTCAGTACCGGAGCGAACTTCGTTCACGTCATCCTTGAAGCGCCGCAATGACTCGAGTTCACCCTCGTAGATGACCACGTTGTCTCGCAACACGCGGATCGGGTTCGAGCGCTTGACAACACCCTCATTGACGATACAGCCGGCAATATCACCGTATTTCGGTGAGTTGAAGACTTCCTTGACCGTCGCAAGCCCGAGAATCTGTTCGCGTACTTCCGGCGCGAGCAGGCCGCTCAGGGCTGCTTTAACGTCGTCGATCGCCTCGTAGATGATGCTGTAGTAGCGTATGTCGACGCCGGATTCCTTGATCGCCGTGCGCGCCGCCGCGTCGGCCCGGACATTAAAGCCGATAATGGTTGCGTTGGATGCTGCTGCCAGGTTGGCATCCGTTTCAGTGATCCCACCGACACTGGAGCCCAACACTTTCACGCGGACTTCGTCGGTCGACAACTTGGTAAGTGCATCCCGAAGTGCCTCTGCGCTGCCGTGTACATCCGATTTAATGATGACAGGCACCGAAGAAATTTCACCATCCTGCATCTGCGTGAAAATGTCTTCCATTTTCGAAGCCTGCTGTTGCGCCAGTTTCGCTTCGCGTGTCTTGTTCTGCCGGAACTCGGCCACTTCGCGGGCCTTGCGCTCGTTCTTGACGACCAGGAAGTCATCGCCGGCACTCGGTGTTTTGGACAGGCCAAGAACCACGGCCGGTTTGGATGGCCCTGCTTCTTTAATCGACTTGCCTGTCTCATCAAACATGTTGCGAATGCGACCGTATTCCTCGCCTGCAATAATCATGTCGCCCTGCTTCAATGTGCCGCTCTGGACCAGCAACGTTGCGACGGAGCCGCGCCCTTTTTCCAGGCTGGATTCGATCACAATACCCTGCGCCGGGCCCTTGGCAACGGCCTTAAGGTCCATGACCTCCGCCTGCAGGGAAATCGCATCCAGCAGATCGTCAACTCCGGTTCCCTTCAGAGCAGAGACGTTCACAAACTGCTGCTCGCCGCCCCAATCCTCCGGGATGACCTCGTGTTGCGACAATTCGTTCTTGACCCGTTCCGGATCCGCATTCTCACGATCAATCTTGTTCACCGCGACAACCAGCGGCACGCCTGCAGCCTTCGCATGCTGGATGGCTTCGATTGTCTGCGGCATGACACCGTCATCGGCGGCAACAACGAGAATCACAATGTCTGTCGCCTGCGCACCACGAGCTCGCATTGCTGTAAATGCAGCGTGGCCCGGCGTATCAAGAAATGTGATTTGCCCTTTCCCGGTTTTCACAGAGTAGGCGCCAATGTGCTGCGTAATGCCTCCGGCCTCGCCATCGGCAACTTTCGTTCGACGAATATAGTCGAGCAGCGACGTTTTGCCATGATCGACGTGACCCATGATCGTGACGACCGGCGCGCGAGCGACCTCTTCGCCAACAACTTTGGATTCTTCCGCGAGCAGCTTCTCATCGACGTCGGCAGAATCCACTGGAACAGCGATATGACCGAGCTCTTCAACAACCAGGGTCGCGGTATCCTGATCGATGACCTGGTTGATGGTGACCATCGCGCCCATGTTGAACAGCACCTTGATCACCTCGTTTCCCTTGATCGCCATTTTCTGCGCGAGTTCGGCGACACCGATACTCTCCGGAATTTCGACTTCGCGCACGACCGGGGCTGTTGGCATTTCGAAACCATGTTTTGAATCGCCGCCAACGGCTGCGGAACGACGACGAAGCGGCGCCTTGCGTTTGCGCCTGCCGCTCTTGTCGCCGGCAACGTGCAGTTCTTTGCGACCGTAACGCGTCTCCGGACGATTGGCCTTCGGCTTGGCTTTTTCCTTGTCCTTTGTACGGCGAATCCGGGCATCGGCTTCGGCTTTTTCCAACCGGGCCTTTTCTTCTGCGGCC
>DDIP01000214.1:0-12763 GCA_002338605.1 Proteobacteria bacterium UBA1847
GATGACGAGTTTCGACAGAACCCGCGCAATCACCGCCTTTTCCTGAATATTCTTCGGGCACCCGAGGGCGTGACGCACGAACTTCGCCGCATGAATCTGTACGGAGTGCTGGGACTCTACATTCCCGCCTTCGGTCGCATCGTCGGGCGCATGCAATACGATCTGTTTCATGCCTACACCGTGGATGAACACACCTTGTTCGTGGTTAGCAATCTCAGGCGCTTTGCGCTGCAGCGATACAATGATGAATTCCCGCATTGCAGCGAAATAATGCAGTCGCTGGAGAAGCCGGAAATCGCCTATCTCGGCGGTCTGTTTCACGACATCGCAAAAGGTCGCGGCGGCGATCACTCCGAACTTGGCGCCGTTGACGCCGAGGCGTTTTGCCTGGAGCACGGTATCGCCAGGGAGGATGCAGCAACCGTCGCCTGGCTGGTACGTCACCACCTGATCCTGTCAACGACAGCACAAAAAAAGGACCTTGGCGACCCGGAGGTTATCAACGAGTTCGCGGAACAGGTTGGCGACCCGTTACACCTGGACTACCTTTATGTACTGACCGTTGCTGACGTACGCGGTACCGATCCCAAATTATGGAATTCCTGGAAAGCGCAGTTATTTCGCGACCTCTATGAGCTGACGAAACGGGCGTTGCAGCGCGGCCTCGAAAATCCATTTGAAGAGCAGCAACTCGTCAACGAGAAAAAGGAAAAGGCGCGCCACTATCTCGACGAGGCCGGCGTTGGTGACGAAGAAATCGCCCGAATCTGGACCTTGTTTGACGACAACTATTTCCTGCGCTATCGCAGTTCCGAAGTCGCCTGGCACACCGAGTGGCTGGCAGATTCCAATATCGACAGCCTGACCGGCCTGGTGGACGTTCGCCGTCGGCAAACGGGCGACGGCGTCGAAGCAGTGCTCTATACGCCGAGGACAAAACGTACTTTTGCCCAGGTCACCGCGGTTCTGGACGAACTTGGCCTGACGATCATGGATGCCCGCATTGTTCCGCTCGACAATCACTACAGCATCGACACCTATGTATTCATGGAGTCCGACAAGCGCGTCGATATCGACGAAGAACGGGTCAACAAAATCAGGCGCGCACTGACCCGAATCCTGAGCATCGACGATGACAAGATCGCGAAGGTCACCCGGGTCGTAACGCGCCAGGCGAGGATGTTTTCCACCAAGACAAGCGTTAAGTTCTCCGATGGACCGACCGACGACCAGACTGTGCTTGAACTGACCACTGCGGACCGGCCGGGATTGCTCAGCAAGGTCGGGCAGGTCTTCATCGCCGAGGGAATCGATATCCCCTCGGCAAAAATTATGACTATCGGTGAGCGCGCAGAAGACGTATTTTACGTAAGTGACCTTTCCGGCCAGCCAATGTCGGACGCGCAAAAAACAAGACTGGCGCAGGCTTTGCGCGAAAAACTGGACGAGAACAGCAAGCAGTGACTAAAAAAATCAGCCCAAAGGATCTCGAAGCCATCATTGAGCACGCATTCGAACATCGTGCCGGCGGGTTTGAGGACCGCGCCAGTGTCATTGCCGCTGTGAACGCGGCCATCGAACTGCTCGATTCCGGCGCTGCTCGTGTCGCGGAAAGACACGCGACGGGCTGGCAGGTCAACCAGTGGCTGAAAAAGGCGGTATTGCTGAGCTTTGCCCTGAACGACAACAAGCTCATCGACGGTGGCTACAGCCGCTTCTATGACAAGGTCGGCATGAAATACGCCGACTATACGGCAGAACAATTCAAGACCGACGGGGTCCGTGTTGTTCCGGACGCGATTGTTCGACGTGGCGCCTTCGTGGCACCTGATGTTGTGCTGATGCCAAGCTACACGAACATCGGTGCCTACGTGGACAGCGGCACGATGGTCGATACCTGGGCCACCGTGGGCAGTTGCGCACAAATCGGCAAGAACGTACACCTGTCCGGCGGCGTCGGCATCGGCGGCGTGCTGGAACCGATACAAGCGGGACCAACCATCATTGAGGATGACTGTTTCATCGGCGCTCGATCTGAGGTTGTCGAAGGCGTCGTTGTCGAACAGGGGTCCGTAATATCGATGGGTGTCTATCTCGGCATGAGTACACGCATATACAACCGCGAAACCGGCGAGATCAGCTACGGCAGGGTTCCGGCCGGCTCGGTCGTCGTATCGGGCAACCTGCCCTCACCTGATGGCAAATATTCGTTGTATTGTGCTGTTATAGTAAAGCGCGTCGACGCTAGGACGCGATCGAAGACTGGCCTGAACGAACTTCTGAGGAACCTGGACGAGTAATCATGTTGACGGTATACGGAATCAAGAGCTGCGATACCTGTCGTAAAGCACGCACTTATCTTGCCCAACACGATATTGACTTCCGGTTTCACGATGTACGAGACGACGGTCTCGACATCCAGATGCTGGAACGCTGGTCGGCGCGCATCGACTGGACCAAATTACTCAACAAACAAAGCCTGACCTGGCGCAAGATCCCGGAAGTCGATCGCAGTGACATGAGTGAAAGCAAGGCGTTTGCGCTGATGATCGAGAATCCGACGCTGGTCAAACGGCCGGTGCTCGAGGCCGATGAATTCTTTGCGGTTGGCTTTTCCGAAGCCCGCTTTGGCGAGTTCCTGAAACGAAACGCCTAGACCCCGGAGCGAACCAAGCGATTCAGCCGGTAATACAATCCGCGGTGAGTTTGTGCGGTGGATGAAATCGCAAATTTCATGATTCACCGGTACGGATTATTTTCGATTTAAAACAATGCCTTGTAAAGATAATTGACTATGACGAGTGACGTTAGCCAGGCCCCTGAAATTACGCTGTTGTGCGATCTTGTAAGGCGCCGGTCCGTAACGCCTGAAGACGCCGGATGCCAGCTGCTGCTTGCCGCTCGCCTTGAGGCGGCAGGCTTTCACTGCGAAACACTGCAGTTTGGCGACGTCACCAACCTTTGGGCGCGGCGCGGGTCTGGCTCACCGGTCTTGTGTTTCGCGGGCCACACCGACGTCGTGCCTCCCGGGGACATCGCGCATTGGAGCAGTGATCCGTTCGAGCCGACGGTCAAGGATGGCAATCTCTTTGGCCGCGGGACGGCCGACATGAAAAGCGGCCTCGCGTCGATGATCGTCGCCATCGAACGCTTCGTCGCGGGGCATCCGAATCACGACGGCAGCATCGCCTTGCTTATCACCAGCGACGAGGAAGGCCGTGCGCGGGACGGTACCTTGCGGGTCATGCAAACACTCAGCGAACGCAATGAAAAGATTGACTGGTGCGTCATCGGCGAACCATCCAGTCAGAATGAACTCGGTGACCTCGTGCGTATCGGTCGGCGGGGGTCCCTCAGCGGCATGCTGACTGTCTCCGGTATCCAGGGACATGTCGCCTATCCTCAGCTCGCTGATAATCCGATTCGTCGCTTCGCGCCGGTACTATCGGAATTGCATGACATTGAATGGGACCAGGGCAACGAATTCTTTCCCGCGACGAGTTTCCAGGTCGTCGACATTCAAAGCGGATCCGGGGCACCAAATGTCACGCCCGCAGAATTATCTGCGCGTTTCAACTTCCGCTATTCGACCGAGTGGGATTACGAGTCCCTGAAGCGGCGGGTGCAAGAGGTTTTTGACGCACACGATATTGAGTATGAGTTGCGATGGCACCTCTCGGGCGAACCCTTTCTGACTAAACCCGGAAAGCTCATTGATGCAGTCGTGCAGTCAGTTCTCGAATTCCGCGGCGCTGAGCCTGAGCTTTCGACCGGGGGCGGCACTTCCGATGGCCGGTTTATTTCCCCCGCGGGTGTCGATGTCGTGGAGTTGGGTCCTGTGAACGCATCAATTCACAAGGTCGACGAACACGTCAGGCTTGACGATGTCGTCAAGCTCACGGGCCTCTATCATCGAATTATGGAGTTACTGCTCTAGCCGGCGAAAAACGTTGTTCCAGAGCGCGAATGCACCGAGCAGGCTGACATTGATCAATACCCAGGTCGGCATCGTGAGACCGAGAAACCGCCATGCGACTTCCGCACATTCGCCGGACCCTTTCAGAACCATCCCCAGAACATCCCTCAACGGGAAATTCTCGACCATGTACTCAAGGCCGGGACCGCAGGATGGAACCTCGTCAGCGGGCAGGTTCTGCAGTCGCACATGCCAGCCTGCAACGGCTGCACCGGCCGCAGCACAGACCACACCCAGAACTGCATAAATACGCGATCCGACTCGACCAGGGTTATGCAGCGCGGCAATCAGAAATACCAGGCCGATCGCAATGACTGCAACGCGCTGCAGGATACACAGCGGGCAAGGATCGAGCAGCAAGACATGTTGTGAGTAAAGCGCATACACCATCATGCCGGCACAAGCCAGCGCTGCGGCAAGATTCAGAGATCGTTTGTTCGGCAGGGTCATCAGGTCAAATAGATCGTCGGCGAATGTCTGTCGTCAGGGTTTTCGGAAATGCGAGTATGCCTTACATGCCTGCCCTGCACCATTGCGTCCGTGGTAGCTCCGACTAGTCGAACTTGAATTCGAGGTCAATTTGCAGGCGATTGTAATCGTGTTCGGTTCCCTGGAAGCGATCGATATCGTTGACGAAGAATGTACCGCCGAGGAATACGTTCTTCGATAGCCCGTATTTCGCCTTCAGCATAAAGCCGTCCGCGTCGGTGCCACCGCCACCGAAGTCTGAATCGTTGAACGTGCCGATCACCGCGTCGGCTTCAATTTCCTGGTACATGACAGCAAACTCCATGTCGCCCTGGCCCTTCGCGGAACCGAGTTTTGCACCCAACGTATAGGCCTGATCCTGATTGCTAACCTCATGATTCTGCGTGTACTGTGCGAAAATGCGAAATGCCCAGCCGCTGAGCCTGGTATCAAACTGTGCAAACAGCTCAGTGTTCCTGTAGTCAAACAGGTAGTTACCGTTCACGTCGACGGAGTTGCCTTTCGCGCTGCCATTGTAAAACGGCGTATTCCCGACCGTGTCCGTGTAACCAAAGTAACCCACTCCGGCTGTCAGGTTTCCGCTATCGCCCACTGGCAATTCGATGCCAGCCTGCAAAGCGTATAGCAGAGAATCATCAGTGGCGCTGCGTTCCTCCACCGAAAACCCCGCAACTGTCCCGAAGAACACACCGGAAGCAAATTTTGCCGCGAAGCCTTCCGGGTTCAGATCGCCGTCCCATATCAGGGGTGCACCACCGGCAACGAACAATGGATTCTTCATCTTGCCCGCACTAACTGACAAGACATCGTTCACAGTCCAGTCAACGTAGGCAAGATCAAGGCCGATATCTTTTCGTGAAAATCCATCGTCGAAAGTCTGATTGGTCGATACCGGGTTGTCGCCACCGGTTGCAAATTGCAGCACGAACTTCACATTGTCTTTGACGTCGGCAGTCAATCCAACTCTCCCACGAAATCGCATGCGGTCGCGGTTGGCCTCGAACTCCTCATCAATGCGCTCGTACCGCAGTCGAAAGTCTCCCTTAACGATGATCCGATCAGCCCAACTCGGCTCTTCGGCCATAGCGGGAATTGCGGGCATAGCGTGGAGCAGTACTGCAAAACCTGATAGTGCGGTTGCCTTGAGGTTCATCAATTCATTCCTGGATACAACGGGATATTAAGGACTGGAAACACCAGATTAAGATCTGATGCATGGTACGGCACACCGAGTTGCCGCTATGGCGGGCCAGGACAGGCTTGACAATTTGCAAGCTTGAGACCAAGGCTGCCGTCATCAAGGCTTCTGCGCCACCTTCTGGCGCAAGTAGGCAGGCACGAGTGTGTCGGGTTCTATCGTCGGGCTGTCATTGGACAACGCCAGCAGCCAGGCCGCTCTCGGGTACAGGACGTAGGGACGCGCGCCTCGCAGGGCCACATTGACTGCGAGGTGCTCGGGATACCTGAGCCAGCCTTCTCCCGCCACGGCGCAGTTATCGTGTTCTTTCAGTTCAGGAATGGCACCGACAGCCTGCAGGCGTTCGTCGCACAGTGCCGTCGGCAATCCGTCGTGGCCTCGTGCGTACAGGCCGAGATAGATTTCGTTCATGTGTGCGTCCTGGGCAACTGCCACCGTCCGCGCCTCGCTTTCGCTGAATACCTGGGCCGCCACCGCAGCCAGCGACGAAACCGGAATAATGCCGAGACCTGCGCCAAACGCCAGACCCTGCGCGACCGATGCCGCGATCCGCAATCCAATGAAGGAGCCCGGTCCATTACCCAGGACAATGGCATCAAGCGATCCAAGCTCTGTATCTGCCTGGTCCAGCACATCGCGAATCATTGGCATCAGCAGGCGGGTGTGTGCTCGCGCCTGTTCTTCGTGCCGTTCAATCAGGACGCCATCGACCTGAAGTGCAACGGTGCATGCGAGCGTCGATGTATCGATTGCGAGGCGTCTCACGCCACCGCGCCTTTGCGCTGGTGCGCGGCGAGGAAACTCGATACTTCATTCAGCGCGGAAGTCGATGGCATTGGCTGCAGGCAATCAAGAAATATTTTGCCGTAGCGTTTGCCACGGATCCTCGGGTCGCACAAGACTACAACGCCGTAGTCACTATGGTCTCTAAGCAGTCGGCCTGCGCCTTGTTTCAGCGACAGCGCCGCCTGCGGCAACTGATGTTCCATGAATCCGTTGGCACCCTGCCGCCGCAGGTATTCGAGCCGTGCCATCATCAGCGGATCTGATGGCGATCCAAACGGTAATTTATCAATCGCGACAATACTGAGCGCCGGTCCGCGCACATCGACCCCTTCCCAGAAACTGCCGGTGCCAAGCAGAACCGCATCGCCGATCTGTCGAAAGCGGCGCAACAGATCGTCGCGCGGCGCATCGCCTTGCACGAGTAGTGTTCGCCCGCGGAGTGTCGACTTGTTTTTCGTAAACCACTTTCTTGCATTGTTGAGTGCGCGATGGCTCGTGAACAGGCAAAACATCCCGCCCGTCGCCAGGTCGAGCAGCGGCGTGACGGCCTCGAGCATCGCATCGGTATGCCCCGGGTCCGACGGCTGTGGCAAATTCTCGGGCAGGTAGATCAATCCGTTTTGCTGCAAGGAGAACGGACTCGGAAACGCGACACTCGCAACACCGGTCAGGCCCATGCGCGAGCCGAAATGCGAAAAATCCTCACCAATCGCCAATGTGGCTGACGTAAATATCCAGGACTGGTAATCATTGTTGATCAAGCCGCTCAGTTTTCCGGAAACGTCGAGCGGAGTCAGGTGCAGGCGCAGGCTGCGCGGGTGGATTTCGAGCCAGCGAAGCCCGTCCCAGGAATCCTCGCTGGTCAATACCGCCAGCCGCTCCGCCATGCCAACGCATTGTTCATGAAGTTTCTCGAGCTCGACGGACCCGTCGCCCATCCCGGCAATGGCAGTCTGCACACCATGTAATGCATGCGAAAGCGTTTCGAACGCGTCACGCATGCCGGTCATGACTTCATTCAGCTCGTGTCGCCCTTCGTCGCGCGGTGAGTCGGCCCGCAAATTGCGGATGGCAGCCTGAAGTGCATCCACCCGTCGATTCAGTTCAGGCTGAGCGTATTTGAGCGTCGCCGCCAGAATTTCCTCAACCAGCCGCTCCATTTCACGACTGCCCAGTGAAACGCCGAAAAACTGCACTGCGAGATCCGGTATCTGGTGCGCTTCATCGAGAATGATTGCCTCGGCTCCCGGCAGAAACTCAACGAAGCCCTCTTCCTTCATCGCAAGATCGGCCAGCAACAGGTGATGATTGACCACCACAAGGTCGGCATCCTGCGCCGCCTTGCGCGCCTTTACGACATGGCATCCGGAATACTCGGGGCATTTCTGGCCAAGGCAGTTGTCCGCCGTCGACGTAACCATCGGCCATACCGGCGAATCTTCCGGCACGTCAATGAGCTCAGCTTTGTCACCGCTGACAGTGCGATAGCGCCACTCGCGAACCTCGTTGAGGTCCATTTGCAAATCCGGATCCAGATCGCTCACCTGGTCGAGCCGCTGCAGGCACAGGTAGTTGGCGCGACCTTTCAGCAAGGCGGTCGTCACCGGTCGGCCGATTGCCTTGCTGACGATGGGCAGGTCGCGATGGTAGAGCTGGTCCTGCAAGGCCTTGGTTCCGGTGCTGATGATGGTCTTGCGACCGCTCAGCAGGGCCGGAATCAGGTACGCGAAGGTCTTTCCGGTTCCGGTGCCGGCTTCGACCACCAACTTGCCGGAACTCTGAATCGCCTCGGCGACGGCTTCCGCCATCCAGCCCTGCCCGGGACGTGGCTGGAAACCGGGCAACAGGTCTTTTAACGGGCTTTGCTCGCCGAAGTGTTCGCTGAGGGATTTCACCGCCAGAAGATTACACGGTTCGACGACGCTTGGCGCGGCCGAATACGGCCATTGCGATGAATTATCGCCGGCCCGCAATACGCTTCAGGAGTTGCTGATCTGCCTTGATCGTAAAGCGCAGATAAGGACCGGAGGCCGTGTAGCGCGCCGCCGCGAAATCCTTGTCGTCGAAGCCCTCGAAATTGTAGCCGAGCGTCAGCCACATATTGGTCGCAAGATTGTAGCCAACATCGACTCCGACACCGTAATCCATAACTTTGGACTTATAAGAATGATAGACACTGGTATTGATGCCCGCATCCCACCGTTCCCTGAATCCGTGTCTGAGATCGATGCCAATGAGGTCGGTATAACCACTGTAGCCATTGCCATCAAATTCACTTCGAACATATTTGAAGGCGTATTGCAGCGACAGCTGCGTTCCCGCATTGAATCGTCGATTGGCGTTGAAGTTGTTGATCACCCGCCAGGTGTCCTGTTCCTCGGTCAGCGTCGACATCAGGTCCGAAATCAGGTCGATTCGATTGAGGAAGGCCCATTGACTGTCCGCCGCTCGATAGGCCCAGCCGAAGCGCAGGTTATTCTGCGACATTTCGGTGCCAAGCACGGTTTTCGCCTGGAAACGCGTGAATGCTGCTGACATGCCATGGCCGGATGACGGTTCGCGATACCAGCCCATCAACATTGTGACGCGATCCTCGCTATCCGAATCGCGGACCTCAATTCGGCTGTTTGCACTCCAGTTCTCAGAGGAGTACATCGCGCCGACGTAGCCCGCAACGAAATCTTCATTCAACGAGCCCGAGCTGAGCTCGCGATCCGGATCGAACTGGCGCGCGCCGGAATCAACCAGCGTCTTCGCGTGATCGACTCCAATGTCGACCACCCATTTCTCGTTAATCTGAAAACCCTGGATCAGACCGAGATTCGCAAACAGCCGCGGCCCGAATTCGGATTGCTCATTGGTCAGGAACGAATTGATCTGTGCACGACTCCACGGCGTGGCTCGAACACCGACGCGGCTCATCGTCGCCTCCAGATCGCGGCCACTGGACTCTTCGTATTCAGCAACCAGGTCGACGCCATCCATAACCCGGTAGTCGGCACCAACGATGAAACTGGTCGGGTAGTCGAGATTTTCGGCATCCTCATTCAGTGCAACGCTGGCGCTCACTCGCAGCCGCAGTTTGTCGTCAAGCACCTTCTGGGCGATGCCGGCTTCTGCCTGCTGGCTGGTGCGCTTGTCGCCGTCGTCGAACTTGTCCTCGGCATGTGAAAGGCCAAGTCGCGCTGAGAAATCATCATTCTCGTAACGGACCAGGCCACGGGCAACGTTGCGAATGGCCTCGGACTGCAGGTTCTGCTGCCACACGGCTTCGCCTTCGACGGCAAAGCGCTCGGTCAGTTCGGCACGTGCATCAACGCCGAGACGTCGTACTCCTCGATCCGCATCCGACTGGTAGCCAAGCCCGAATCCATCGTCGACTTCACGTACGTAGGCGTGGACGTCAATTTTCTCACCATTGTGCTCAAGGTCGATACTGTGCGCCGAGCCGTTTTGTTCAACACCGCCGATGGTTGCACTGGTTTCTACAACCTCGGCCTTCAATACGGTTTGCTCGTTGATCTGCCAGCGAAGATCAACACCGGTCAGATCCGCTTCGGCGCCCTGACTCGCATCGTTGATATGTGTCACACCAACTTCGACGGCATCGTTGCGAGTGCTGAGCGACGCGCGACCACCGGCGACGACATCGTCAGTCGACGTTGCAACGGATTCGTACTCCACAATGATGAAAACCGGGTTGAAGTCGAAATCACGGCTGGGAACAGGCCGCTTGAAGTACAAGGTGCCGCTCAGTGTATCGATGTTGTAATCAAGGAATCGTGACAAATTCTGTGTACTCAGCACGACGCCCGAGTCAAAGCGATCCCTCACTTCAATTCGCACGTGCTCGCTGTTTGCAATAATCGGTGTAGCACTCAGCTGGTAGAGACCCGACGTGCCGTCGCCACGAATTTCGTCGCGGTTAAATGTCTGATCGGTTTCGGCAGCGAATGCGGAGTAACCGAAGTTTTCACCGCGGTATTCGCTCTTCAGACCGTTGAAGCTTCGTTGGTAACGTGCCAGGTCGGTCACAGACAACCCCGTATCGAAGTCGCCAAACAGCGCGTAGAACTGGTTGCGTTCCAGCTTCAGGTAGATCTTGCGCTGACTCGCTGCCTCGAATCGCTGTTCCGCCGTGTCAGCGTAGAGGCTGTAATATGCATTCGGATCGATAACCGTATCGAATCGCTCGCGATTTCGATCACGGTCACGCGCCGAATCGAACGCGATCGTCAGCAGGTATTCTCCCTTGATTGAGCCCTTCGCAAAGAATGCGGCACGCCCGTCATCGTAATCCTCGTCTTCATGTCCCGCGGCCGTCGCTGCCGCCGCATTGTCAGACAGCGTGTTGTAGCCCGCTGAACCTTCGGCAAATCCCACGAGTATCCAGTCGCGCTGGGCTGGCTTCAGCCAGGCGCGCAGTTCCTGTTCGCGGTAGTTCTCGAACGGCAGCACCACAGTGACTTCGCCGGTCTGAGTGGTCGGCTCCAGTTCCAGGTAGGCGATGCCATCGGAATCCACGCGGTAGCTTGCGCTGCGCTCACCGATCTCGACGAGGGCGTTCTTGCGATCATTCGCAACATCCCAGGCAGATCGATACGGTGCGTTGACACGGAAGCGGCCGACCATGCCGGCACGTGACGGCTTGCCCGATCGATCGAACAGCTGCACCGCGATAACCGGTGCTGTCTTGCCGTCGGCAACCAGTGTCGAAAGTTCGGGTGCGAACTCGGCGCGAATCGGTGTACCGGTGTAGTGGATTGTTCGTCGAATGCTCTTGGCTTTGCTGCCATCTGCGTTCCAGATAACGGCGCGCAGCTCGTTGGCGCCGTCCACAAGGTCGACACCAACCCAGCGCGTGATCGCGATGGTACCCGCCTTGTTTGATTGCACGCTGTCCACGTTCAATTTACTGACTGGCACGTCATTCAATGTCAGGTCGACAGTCTGTCCCGGCTCATGCTGGATCGACACTTTTGTCGATGCGATGGCCGGTGCGTAGCCCGCGACCGGAAGCAGCATTGCATAGCCTGGCTGCAATTCAGCCATCGGCGGCTCTTTTTGTGACGATGGCATGCCGAGATCGTCATGAACCGGCTTCTTGATCGACTTCTTTTTCATGCCAGGGATCGCACCGACTGTCGGTGTCTCCTGGGTGCCGCTCGATTCCTGCGTCACTTCGAGAAACGAGGGTTGAGTCGGGCGAATTCCGGTCAGGACCATTTCCACGCGACGGTTCTTCTGTCGCCCGGCCGCGGTCGAATTATCGGCGATCGGATCATCCGGCCCTCGCCCTTCGACCTGTATTTTTTCAACTGGCACCTTCAGGGCGTCGGCCACGTAGACGGCAGCCGCAAGCGCTCGCGCTTTCGACAGGACATAGTTATTTTCGAAAATATGCTGGTTCCGCGGGCTGATTAACTGGCTGTCACTGTGACCGACCGCAGACACCTGAATTCCGCGAACGCCCTGCCAGTCGTCGATCAGCCTGTCGAGTTGCAGTATGTCCTGTGGCGACAGTTGATCCGACAACACGTCGAATTTGAGATCCAGCACATAGCCTTCGTTCTTCACAACCGCCGGCTCGCGCGACATGCGTGTTTCGACGACAGGGGTCCTTTGCTTTTCAGCCATTGGTGTATCGAATTTCGCCACGGCCTTCGTTGTCAATTCCCCGTCGACTTCATCATCGATCGTCGCAATGAAGCTGACAGTCTTGTTCCAGTTGCCAGTCTGAGGCGGTATTGGAACGGATACGGATGGGCCCGAAATATGCGGTTCACCGACGGCCTCGCCGTTCACCTTGAGCGTGCCGCTTCTGTAGCTGACACCTGCCGGTAAAACGACCATCAGGCTGATGCTCTCGATATCGACGTTGCCGGTGCCGTTCAATGTCACGGCGTACGCAACCTGTTCAGTACTCTCAGTGCCGGCGCTGCGCATTTCGATGTCGATGCGGCCGTTGGGTGGCTCTTTGCGGCGCAAATAGAAATCGGCGCGTTGCAGACTGCCGCGAGAGAGTTTGATGAACTGGGAATCTGCGCGGCCCGAAAATCCGGGTGCTAAGCCACAGGGCACGAGGTCAAAGTATTCGGGAACCGTAAATGTATCAAGCTGCGCCACATGGGTGCCCGGTTCAACGCCCTCGAAATGGAATCGCCCGCCCGCGTCGGAAACAGCATAGCGTCCGTCTTCGAGATACACACGAATATTGGCAACGCCCTGCTCTTCGGAAAACGTTGTCTGGCTGCAGTCCGCTTCGAGTACCCGACCAATGATCGTTCCCGTCGAGCGGAACAGGTCCTCGGTCA